>JAEZPL010000202.1 GCA_023413605.1 Pseudomonadota bacterium | reverse complement strand
TCTTTCAGGTCGGCGGTAGCTGCCCGCGTAAACCGAACGCGGGGCATTATTCCTCTGGCGGCTGGCCATAGAGGGCATGCAACTCCGCAAAGACGTCTTCCCCGTCGATGAGGTCTCCGGCCAACATTTGCTGATACGCAACGTCAATATCCGCCTTGAGCGCGGCGTAGGTCGCCTCTTCCTCGGGGGAGAGGGGCGGGTCGACATCGGGGCGGGATTGCGGCTTGGCCATGCCCGTAAAGTAGCACGGAGGGAACGCGTTTTCCACGCCCCCTCCCGCGACCGGGGCTACTCCTTCCCGAAGGTTTCGGCGCTGAACACGAAGGCCTCCATGCCCGGCACCGGGCGGTCCGGCGGCCAGCCGGCCTTGCGCTTCAGCTGCTCCACGAACTGGCGGGGGTCGGGCAGCATGTCCCAGACCTTGGGCAGGAACAGCGCGCCGCTGTCCCCGTCGCGCAGGATCAGCCCGTCGATGCCCGGCCTCAGCTTGGCGATCAGGTCCGGCTCGTCGCGGAAGGGCAGGGGCCGGTCGTGGCTGAGGATCGACACGCTGACATGGACGCGCGGCAACTCCGCCGCCGTCAGCGGGCCGAAGCGCGGATCCTGCATGGCCGACCGGGCCGTGTTGTGCACCACGTCCTCGACCAGCGGGCGGGTCGCCTGGATGGTGCCGATGCAGCCGCGCAGGTCGCCGTCCATGGTCAGCGTCACGAAGGTGCGGCGGATGGCGCGCAGCGGCAGGGGGAAGTCCTCCGCCCGGATGTCAGGGGCACGGCCCGTCTTCACCACCTGAGCCAGCGTGTGCCGTGCCGCCTCCAGCAACAGGGCGCGGTGCGCGTCCGACAGATGGGCCTTCGTCGCAGGCTCGACGCTGTAGGCGCCGTAGCCGACCACCCGGTTGCGGTCGCCGGCCGTGTCGCCGGAATTGCGCAGGTCGCGCGTGGTGACGCGCAGGTCCAGCGCGCGGGCGCGCATCAGCAGCCCCGCCACGGGCAGGTAGCCGCAGGCGCGGTCGCCGGACAGCAGGTCGATGTCCGTCGCCTCGATGGCCTGCGACGTGTCCAGGTCCAGCCGGTGCGCGGTGTCGTAGTCGTGGAAGTGGCTGAGGTCGGAGCTGATGACGATCAGCGTTTCCGGCCCGCCCCACAGCCGTTGCAGCACCGCGTCCACCTGCTCCGGTTCGGCGTGGCCGACGACCAGCGGCACCACGGCGGCATCCGGGAACAGGCGCTGGATGAAGGGCAGGTGCACCTCCAGCGAATGCTCCCCGTCGAAGGCGCGGTCGAGTTCCTGCACGCCGGGCAGGTCGCTGATCGCCGCGATGCCCTCGCGGTCCACCGGCACCACGCCCAGCGGCGTCTCCAGCCCGTCGGCCGAGGGGTAGGCGATGCCCCGGAACCCGTGGCGGTGGGCGGGGCCGAGCAGCAGGACGCGCGTCACCCGGTCGCCCAGATGCGCCACGCCGGCGTAGGCGGTGCCGGCGATGGGGCCGGAATAGACGTAACCGGCGTGCGGCGCGATGATCGCCTTGGCCGGCAGGGGTTCGGTGTGGGCCTCGGCCAGACAGTCGCTCACCATGCGGTCGAGGACGGCGGGATTGGCGGGATAGAAGGCCCCCGCCACGGCCGGAGCGCGCAGGTTCATGATCCCAGCCTCACAATGCATCGGAAGGATAGCGGTCCAGAATCGGTTTGTTGCACCGGGCCGCGTACCCCACATGTGGGAACACCGCCCGTTTTTCGACAAGCAGAACACCGTCCAGGCTCCGCCGGACGGGCCGCTCATCGTATTTGAGAACAGCGCATGTCCCACATCGTCCCCGCACGCCATTGGCACCGACTGGACGACGGCCGCCTGCAATGCGACGTCTGCCCCCGCCACTGCAAGCTGTCCGACGGGCAGCAGGCGCTCTGCTTCGTGCGCCAGCGGCAGGGCGACCGGATCGTGCTGACCACCTACGGCCGCTCCTCCGGCTTCTGCGTCGATCCCATCGAGAAGAAGCCGCTGAACCACTTCCTGCCGGGCACGCCGGTGCTGTCCTTCGGCACGGCCGGCTGCAACCTGACCTGCAAGTTCTGCCAGAACTGGGACATCTCCAAATCCCGCGAGTTCGACACGCTGGCCGACAGCGCGGCGCCCGAAACCATCGCTCGGGCGGCGAAGCAGACGGGCTGCCGCTCCGTCGCCTACACCTACAACGATCCGGTCATCTTCCTGGAATACGCGGTGGACGTGGCGCAGGCCTGCCACGAGCAGGGGGTGAAGAACGTGGCGGTCACCGCCGGCTACATCTGCCCGGAGCCGCGCACCGAGTTCTACCGCCACATGGACGCGGCCAACGTGGACCTGAAGGCCTTCACGGAGGAGTTCTACCACAAGGTCACCGGCAGCCACCTCGCCCCGGTGCTCGACACGCTGAAGTACCTGAAGCACGAGACCAACGTCTGGTTCGAGATCACCACCCTGCTGATCCCCGGCGAGAACGACAGCGACGCCGAACTGGACGCCATGACCGGCTGGATCCGCGAGAATCTCGGCCCCGACGTGCCGATCCACTTCACGGCCTTCCACCCCGACTACAAGATGCGCGACAAGGGCTGGACGCCGCACGACACCCTGATCCGCGCCTGGACCATCGCCAGACGGAACGGCCTGCACCACGTCTACGTCGGCAACGTCGCCGACCTGGACCATTCCAGCACCCGCTGCTCCGGCTGCGGCGACGTGCTGATCGGCCGCAGCGGCTACACGCTCAGCGCCTGGGGCCTGGACGACCAGGGCGCCTGCCGCAACTGCGGCACGCAACTCCCCGGCGTGTTCGAACCGCAGCCCGGCCATTGGGGCGCCCGGCGCATGCCGGTGCGGCTCAGGGACTACGCGGCGGCGTGATGGCTTCCGGGTCCAGCGTGAACAGTTCCTGCGGGCGGGCGACGCCGCGCAGGACGTAGCGGCCGACGGAGATCAGGCGTTCGCGGCAGTCCGGGGCGGACTGGGCGAAGGCGGAGGACAGCAGGATGTCCTGGTCCAGCGACCGGCACATGGCGGCGATGCGGCTGGCCTCGTTCACCGCGGGGCCGACGACGGTGAAGTCCAGCCGGTCCACCCCGCCGATGTTGCCGTAGAACACCTCGCCCTGGTGCAGGCTCAGGTAGAAGTGCGTGACCGGCATGCCTTGGGCGGCGCGGCGGCG
Source organism: Pseudomonadota bacterium (assembly GCA_023413605.1). Lineage (GTDB taxonomy): Bacteria > Pseudomonadota > Alphaproteobacteria > Azospirillales > Azospirillaceae > Azospirillum. The sequence continues at coordinate 8,205 of JAEZPL010000202.1, read as the reverse complement.
TTCAGTTCCTGGCAGCGCGCCCGCGCCTCCTCCGCCGCGTCCAGGGCCGCGCGGCGGGCGTCCTGGGCGCTGGAGCGGTCGAAGACGGCGAGGATGCCGTCGCCGATGAACTTCAGCACCTGCCCGCCGTGCCGGTGGATGGCGTTCACCACCAGCTCCGCATAGTCGTTCAGCAGCGGGATGATGATCTCGGGCGGGGCGGTGTCGGTGATGCGGGTGTAGCCCTGCAAGTCGCTGAACCACAGCACCGCGTCCAGCTTCTCCGCCACGCCGCGGCGGATGTGGCCGCGCAGCACCCGGTGGCCGGCGTCGCGGCCGAGGTAGGTTTCCACCAGCGTGTTGGCGATGTGGGCCACCGCGTGCCCGCGCAGCGCCAGGGCCAGCGTGCCGGCCAGCGCCAGCAGCGCCTCGGCCTGGGCGTCGCTGAATCCGCCCGGATGGTGGGTGACCCAGGACGAGAAGAAACAGTCCATCTCTCCTATGGCGGCGTTGGGGCCCAGGCGGTTGACGATCGCCATGTAGTCCGTGGCGCCCTGGTCCCGCAGTTCGTCCACCATGGGGAACTCGCCGGCCGGGCCTTCGCCGTGGGCGATGCGCCGGCGCAGCATCGGCTCGCCGGTGGTGTACAGGCGGTAGAAGGGGCTGCGCAGCCACTTCTCGTCCGCCTCCGGGTCGGCGGGGGTGGCGTAGTCGGTCTGGCGCACGTCCGGGTCGTTGCGCCCGGTGAGGTCGCCCAGCCCGTTCCAGGTGATGACCCGGCCGGCGATGGTGGGGTGCAGCGTGTCCGCCCCGACGACCGTCCGCGTCAGCGGAACGCCGGCCGCGACCAGCCGTTCGCAAAAGCCGCGGACAAGCTCCGTCTCGGGCAGGCCTTGCAGGCCCGCGTCGGTGACCCAGCGCCCGAGTTCGAGAATCCGATGTGCATCCATGGTCGTCATCCTAGCACAACGGGCCTGAGGCTGGACGGTTCAACGCACCGTTGTCGCCATTCCCCTGTTACCGCCCCCGCGGCTTCGCCCGCGCGGTCGGTTCGGCCTCCAGCGGGTTGTCGGGCCAGTAATGCTTGGGGTACTGGCCCTTCAGGTCGGCCTTCACCGCCTTGTAGGCGTTGGCCCAGAAACTGGCGAGGTCGCGCGTGACCTGAACCGGCCGGCGGGCCGGGGACAGCAGGTGCAGCAGCAGGGCGGTGCGCCCCCCGGCGATGCGCGGCGTTTCGGCCAGCCCGAACATCTCCTGCAGCCGCACGGCCAGCACCGGCTCGTCGCCGCTGTAGTCGATGGGCACGCGCGATCCGCTGGGCACCTCCACATGGGTCGGCGCCTCCTTGTCCAGCCGTTGCTGCATCGCCCAGGGCAGCAGGCCGCGCAGCGCGTTCGACAGCTCCACCCGGTCCAGATGGGCGCGGCGCGACGCGCCGTTCAGGAAGGGGGCGAGCCACTCCTCCATCGTCTCCAGCAGCGCGGCGTCGGAAACGTCGGGCCATTCCTCACCCTCCATGCGGCGCAGGAACTGGACGCGGGCCTGCCACTTGCGCAGTTCGTCGGTCCAGGGCAAGGCGGTCAGCCCCATCTCCCGGATGCCCTCCAGCATCGCCGCGGCGATCACGTCGGCGGGCGGGTTGGCCAGCCGTTCGTCCTTCAGCACCAGCGCGAACAGCATGCGGCGGCGGCGCGCCAGCACGGCCTGTTCCCGCCCGTCCCAGGCGACGACGGTCTCCGTGCGGATGTGCTCGGCGAAGGTCTCCTCAAGCTCTGCCAGCGTGACCGGCGCGGCCAGGAAGATGCGGGATTCGCGCGCCGCCCCGTCCAGGTCGGCGACGGCCAGCCAGTCCTGCGCGGTCAGCGGCTCCGCGTCCTGAAAGAAGGCGCCGCGGCCGTTGGACAGGCGGTACTGCGCGGCGGCCCCACCTGCGTTGCCGCCGGGCCGGCGCTGGCCGATGCGGTCGGGGTAGGCGAGCGCCACCAGCAGCCCGGTGTCCCCCAGCTCGCCCCCGCCGTCCCGTTCGCCCAATTGCCGTTTCCACTGCCGCGCCTGCTTCAGCGCCTGCTGCGCCCCGCCGCGCTCCACCGACAGGCCGCGCCCGGCGCCGCGCATTCGTCCTTCGTCGTCCAGCCCGCGCAGCAACTCCACCCGCAGCCGCAGGTCGGCGTCGCGGAAGCCCGGCTGCGCCCGGATGATGTCGCGCTCGCCCAGCAGTGCCGCCACCTCGCAGGCCAGCCCGCCGAGCCCAAGCTCCTTGCCCTTCAGCATCATGTGGGCCAGCCGCGGGTGCACGCCGAAGCCGGCCATGCGGCGCCCGTGCGCGGTGATGGCATGCGCGGTGATGGCGCCGTCCGCGGTCAGGGCGCCCAGCTCCCGCAGCAGTTCCCGCGCCTGCGCCATGGAGGCGGCGGGCGGCGGGTCCAGCCACGCCAGGGCGTTGGCGTCGGCCACGCCCCACACCGCCAGTTCCAGCGCCAGCGGGGCGAGGTCGGCGTCCAGGATTTCCGGCGCGGTGAAGGGGGCCAGCGCCTTGTGCGTCGCCTCCGGCCACAGGCGGTAGCAGACGCCGGGCTCCAGGCGGCCGGCGCGGCCCCGGCGCTGCTCGGCGGAGGCCTGGGAGACCTTGGCGGTGACCAGCCGCGTCATGCCGCTGCGCGGGTCGAAGCGGGGAACGCGCATCAGCCCGCTGTCCACGACGATGCGGATGCCCTCGATGGTCAGGCTGGTCTCGGCGATGGGGGTGGCCAGCACGACCTTGCGGGTGCCCGGCGGGCTGGGCGCGATGGCGCGGTCCTGCGCGTCGGCCGTCAGGTCGCCGTAGAGCGGCGCGATCAGCACGTTCGGGCCGAGGTCGGCGCTTTCCAGCAAGCTCTGCACCCGGCGGATCTCGCCCGCGCCGGGCAGGAAGACCAGCGCGTTGCCGCTTTCCTCCCGCAACGCGCGGCGGACGGTGGCGGCCACGGCGTCCTCGATGCGGGTGCCGGCGGCGGGGGCGTCGAGGTGGCGCGTCTCCACGGGGTAGGCGCGGCCTTCGCTGGTCACCATGGGGGCGTGCCCCGCGTCATCGGCCAGCAGGGCGGCCACGGGCGCGCCGTCCAGCGTCGCCGACATCACCACCAGCCGCAGGTCGTCGCGCAGCGCCCCGCGCGCCTCCTGCACCAAAGCCAGGGCGAGGTCGCTGTCGATGCCGCGCTCGTGGAACTCGTCGAACAGCACGGCGCCCACCGCCGGCAGCTCCGCATCCTCCTGAAGCTGGCGCAGGAACAGGCCGTCGGTCACCACCTCGATGCGCGTCTTCGGCCCCACCTTGGTGTCCAGCCGCACGCGGTAGCCGACCGTCTCCCCCACGCTTTCGCCCAGCATCGCGGCCATGCGGCGCGCGGCGGCGCGCGCGGCCAGACGGCGCGGCTCCAGCACGATGACCTTGCGCCCCTTCAGCCAGGGCTGGTCGAGCAGAGCCAGAGGCACGCGCGTGGTCTTGCCGGCGCCCGGCGGCGCTTGCAGCACGGCCACGCCGCGGCCGGACAGGGCGGCCAGCAGGTCGGGCAGGACGGGATCGATGGGCAGGGGCGGGAGGCAGGCGGGAATGCTCATGAAGGGTGTCGGGCGGCTTCGGGCGGTGGGGGAGGTGCGTTCTTGACCGCCGCCAGGGCTTCGGTCAAGTCCTCCACCATGCGGGTCAGGCGGGCGATCTCCTGTTCGCGCAACAGATCGAGCTTCTGGTGCAGCAGTTCGATCTCCAGTTCGGCCTTCAGGTTCACGTCGTAATCCTGGCTCGCGCGCTCGCGGTCGATGTCGGCCTGCCGGTTCTGGCTCATCATGATGATGGGGGCGGTGTAGGCCGCCTGGAAGGACAGGACCAGGTTCAGCAGGATGAAGGGGTAGGGGTCCCAGGCGTTCACCCAGCCCAGCACGTTGGCGCCGATCCACAGGCCGAGCAGCACCGACTGCACGATGATGAAGCGCCAGGACCCGACCAGCGCCGCCACCCCGTCCGCGACGCGCTGGCCGACGGTGCGCGCCGCCTCGGGTTTTGCGCGCGCCGCGCGCCGCCGCTGGCGCAGGTGGTGCAGGCGGTCGAGATCCTCGTGTCCCAAGGCGGCTTTCAGGCCATTCAACGGGTTCATGCCGGACATCCCCAGCAGTTCTTTCCTACGAGAAGGATCTAGTAAGGCGTGCGTGGTGTCCGGCCAAGGGGCAACGGATTGTGGATGCGCTTAATTGTCGCAAAGGGCCGCCGTTTGTGCGGCGCAACATGACCGTGCCGCCGCAAGCCGCTATGGTACCGAAAGACCACAAACAAACTACGGTTTATGGAGCCTTCGGAAAGCCATGGCCAACATCCACGACCCCGCCCTGTTCCTCGCCCACGCCTGCGCGCTGGAAGAATCCGCCGCCACCCGCTTCGCCGATCTGTCGGAGGCCATGAAGACCTACGGCAACACCGACGTGGCGGACTTCTTCGGAAAGATGGCGGAGTTCTCCCGCCTGCATCTGGCCGACGCGCGCAAGCGCTCCGGCTTCCGCACGCTGCCGGACCTCGCCCCGGAGGATTTCCAGTGGCCGGACGGCGAAAGCCCGGAAGCCGCCTCCATGGAAGGCTCCCACTACATGATGACGGTGGAGTATGCGCTGGAACTGGCGCTCGACAGCGAAAAGCGCGGCCACGCCTTCTACGCCGACGTGGCGGCGACGACCACCGACCCGGAAGTCCGCATGATGGCCGAGGAGTTCGCCGCCGAAGAGGCGGAGCATGTGGAGGAGTTGGAGCGCTGGACCGCGCGGTTCCCAAAACAGGCCTGAGGCCGGTCCCCTCTCCCCCCGGAAAGGGGAGAGGGATACCGCGGCCCGGTGCCTTACGCCGACAGGGCGGCGTAGTCGTACTCGTACTTCTTGTCGGCCGGCTTGAAGGTCTTGAAGGCGGCGATGACGTCGTCGACCGTTACGCCGGCCGGCACGTTCAGGATCTCATAGACGACCGAGCTGCCGCTGGTCGGGCCGACATCGGCGTTGCGGTGGGCTTGGGAAATCAGGCCTTCGCCGGCCTTCTTGATCATGATCGAAGCCATATCCGTTCCGTCTCCTGTTTCACGTAGCCCGACGCCTATATCCATAATATAATTATGGTTTTGTGGCCACTGGATAAATGTCGGGGGCGGAAGACGGGGGCAGCCTAAAGCGAATTTCCATTCGCTTTCGATTCATATGACTTCATTCGCCAGTCGGGGCTCGGCCACACGGGCGGCTCTCAGCGGATGCCTTTGGCATCCGCCTGCCGCCAGCGGGAACGAAGTTCCCGCGAGAGGCCGGGACCGCGGTCGCGGTCCAAAGCGGATCGCATCCGGACAGTTAGCGCAGCGCGGCCTCCTCCACGGGCGGTTGGGACAGCACCTGGGCGATGCCGGCGGCCAGCCACGCCGAATAGGCCTTGCGCCCCTCCGGGCCCAACGCGCCGCTGCGGCAATAATAGGCGGTCTTATGAACGGTCTCGGGAAAGTGCCAGATCGGCAGCCCGGCCTGCCCGTTCAGGCGGGCCAGCGCGTCGGGCAGGTAGGTGTTGCCGGGACCGTACAGCCGCTCCTCGAACAGCGCGGGGCGGCGCAGTTGCAGCAGGGCGACGCGCGTCCCGGCGGCCCGTGCCTCGTCGGCGAAGCGCCGCACCCGGTCATAGGCGGACGACCCGGCGTTCAGCGCAACCACCGACCGCAGGGCCTCCACCCGCCGGTCCACGTCGTCCCGCGTCGTGCCGTCCGGGTTCGCGGGGCGGCAGGGTTTGTCGTATTGCAGGGCGATCTGGTCGGGCAGATAGGGCTTGCCCTCCGTCGCCACGCCGCGCAGCACGGTCGCGTAACGGCGCAGGTCGGCGAAGGGCCGTCGCTCCGCGAACAGTAGGTCGAGGTCGATCAGCACCAAATCCGGCTTGGCCTTCAGGATGGCCCCCAGCATCGGTTCGAAGTCGGCGAACTGCGCATGATCGTGGACGATGCGCAGGAACTGCGACCGCTCAATCCCCTGCTTGGCGACCAGCGACGCCATGCCTTCCTCGTCGAGGGTGGCGTGGCGCAGCCCCGCCCCGCCGAGCGCCACGATGATGGGCGATCCCATGCCGCGCGATGCGCGGTCGTCGGTCGCCGCGATGCGGTTCGTGTTGTACCAGACGAACGGCTGGTCGTAGAGGCGGTAGCCGGTCCAGAAGGCCCCCGCCGCCCCGGTCATGGCCAGCGCGGGGATCAGGACCAGCAGTCCGAACCACAGCCGGCGCCGGCGCTTCGGCTTGGCTCTTGCGGCCGGTTGCGGTTCGGGGTCCGGTCCCTGCGGCTGTTCGTCATCCCTGGCCATCGGGACCCTGCTCCTCCAGCAGCGCGTGGCGCCGCACCTTGCCGTTGGCGGCGCGCGGAAAATCGGTGCGGACGCGGATGTCGAGCGGGGCGGCCCGGTGGCCCAGGCACGCCAGCGCCCGGTGCTTCAAACGCTCCACGACGGCGTTCGGCTCCGCGCCGTCGGCCAGCCGCACGAAGGCCAGCGCCCGGTCGCCGCTCTCGCCGTCCCCCAGGCCGTCCGCCACCCCGTCCGTATCGGGGGCGATGCAGGCGGCGGCCTCGATCACGGCGGGGTCGCGTTCCAGCAGGCGTTCGATCTCCGACAGGTGCAGCCGGTCGCCACGCGCGGTCTTCAGCCGGTCGCGGGCACGGCCCAACAGCAGGATGGTGCCGTCCGGCCGCCGCGTGGCGATGTCCCCGGTGTAGATCCAGCCGTCGCGCAGGGCGCGGGCGTCCAGGTCGGGGCGGCGGTGGTGGCGGATCATGCGGTTGGCGCCGTAGACCCGCAGTTCGCCGGTCTTGCCGGGCGGCAGGGGCGTGCCGTCCGGATCGACGATCTGAAGGATGGCGTCGGCGGGCAGCCCGATGGCGCTGCCGCCCAGTTCCGAATCGCCCAGGCCGGCGGCGCCCAGCGCGCAGACCCCGCCGGTCTCCGTCAGCCCGTAGTAGGTCATCACCGGCGCCTCGGTCAGCGCGCTCAGCCGGTCCACGGTGGAGGCCGGCAGGTCGGCGCCGGTGGACATCACCAGACGCAGCGACCGCAGTGCCTCCGGCCCGATCCGCCCCGCCGCGGCCGCGAGACCCTTCAGCGCGGCGGGCACGGCGGAGAGGACCGTGACGCCCTCCCGCGCGCAGAGCGCGGCGATCGACGCCGGGTGGTGGCGTTCGGCGGCGGTGGGCAGCACCGTGGCGGCGCCCACGGCGGCGGCCAGGACCAGCGGGTTGCGCAGCCCGCTGACGGTGTGGAATTCGGACAAGGTCAACAGCCGGTCCTCCGCGCCCAGCGCCCCCACCCCCGCCAGCAGGCGGGCGGCGCGGACGAGCGCCCCGTGCGACAGCTCGACGGCCTTGGGGTCGCCCGTCGTTCCGGAGGTGAACAGGACGACCGCCGTGTCCGTTTCGCCGACCGGTTCGGCCAGCGGTCCGGCCCACCCGCCGACATGCAGCCAGTCGGCGAAGTCCAGGGCCGGCGGCTCCGCCACCGTGCGCGTCGGCCCGTCGACGACCACGGTGGCGCGGCCGCTGGCCCGTGCCGCGGACGCGCGCCGGGCGTCGGCGAAGACAAGCGCCGGTTCCACGAGGTCCAGCGCCTTGACGAAGGCCGCCTCGTCCCAGGCGCTGTCCACCGGCACGACGACGATGCCGAGCCGGGCGCAGGCCCAGAACAGCAGGGCGGCGTCCGGTCCTGGTTCCGCGTACAGCGCGATGCGGGCGCCCTTGGGCAGGCGCGCGGCGGCCAGCCGGCGCGCGATGCCCTCCACCCGCCGCCCGGCCTCGCGGTAGGACAGGGGGGCGCCGCCGCCCGGCGGGACGAGGAAGGGCCGGTCCCCATGCGCCGCGACCGCCGCCGCCCACAGGCCGGGCAGCGTGTCGCCATCCATGGATGTGGTGGCGGCCGTGGGCGCGGCGGTCGATTCGGACGGGTGCAGCATCACCGCCCCCGCGGCGGCCAGCGGGGCCAGATGCTCCAGCACCTCGCCCACATCCAGCGCCATGCGCCCGGCGATCCGGTCCAGCGTCAGGCCGCGCCCGGCCCAGTAGAGGATGACGCATTGCCGCGCCGTCAGCGTCATTAGACCTTCCGGTCCTTCCGCCACCGCAAGATGCAGGTCGACGCCGCAGGCCGGGTCGATGGACACCGCATGCCGTCCGCCCATCCACCCGGAGGCCGCCCCCCCGGCGG
>JAEZPL010000168.1 GCA_023413605.1 Pseudomonadota bacterium | reverse complement strand
GATCTGGCCCATGCCACGCCGGAAGACCTGCTGCCCTTCACGGTCGGCGCCGGCGACAAGCAGGGCGACCTGCCGGAGGCCGGCACGGTCCAGCCGTCGGACATCGTCCGCAAGATCGCGTCGACCGGTTACGTCCGCAACAACCTGCGCGTCCTGAACGGCGGGCAGACCCAGCGGGCAGTCGCCGCGGCGGCTCTGGCCGCCACCGGCACCGACGCCGTCCAGGCCACGGCCACCGCCGCCCATGCGGCGGTGACTTCCAGCCCGGCGGTGAGCGCCGCGGTGGCCCACGCCGGCGGCCACGCCGCGGCCGGCGCCACCACCAGCACGGCCTACGGCGGCAGCACGAGCGACAACCGCTACGACCGCATCCGCGAAGCCCGCGCCCGCGGCTACGAGGGCGACCAGTGCGGCGAGTGCGGCAACATGACGCTCGTCCGCAACGGCACCTGCCTGAAGTGCGACACCTGCGGCTCGACCACGGGCTGCAGCTGAGGCCGGCCGGTTCCATCCCCGGCATGGCAGAATGGGGGAGGCCTTCGGGCCTCCCCCTTTGCGTTCGGAGACTTCGTGTTTGGGGTTGAGGCAGGCTTTTCATCCAAGGCCTAGACGAAAAAGCGCCGGCTGGTCGGAATGGTCCTGACCGGCCGGCGCCTTCTCGATGAAGCCTTGGTGTCTTGGTGCCTTGGTGGTGAATTGCGGTGCGGGTGATGGCCCCGCCGCTATCACACCGGAATGTTGGCGAAGACGCGGCCGGAGATTTCGGCCTCGACCGGTTCGCCGTTGTGCTCCTTCAGCCAGCGGGCAAACTGGCGGTCGGCCGAGTTGATGTGCAGCATCAGCCACTGCGGCAGGAAATCCGCCAGATATGCGGCGATGCTCTCCTCCGGCATGTTTCCTTCGGTGAAGGCGTGCACCTGTTCCCACGCCAGTTCGTGCTGAAGCATATGGTCGGCCAGGAAGGGATATCCGGCCTCCTCCATCACAGCCTGTTCGCTGGCGAAGTGGCGTTCGGTGTAGGCCACGGCCTCGGTCAGGGTGCGGGCGACCTCGTCCTTCGAATGGCCCTCCGCCAGGGCGGCCTGGAAGGCCTGGACCAGGGCGATCCACTGCTTGTGCTCGTCGTCGATGCCGTCAATCCCCAGGGCGAGATCGTCGCTCCACACCAAATCCTGGAAACTCTTGACATGCATGTCCATGGTCGTGCGCGTCCAGCGTGAAAAACGAAATGGCTGTGTATCGTATCGAAGAACGAACGCACATCAATGAGTGGTGGTGCTACCAAGTGTCGCGCATCCATTGCCCGCGTTGACGCGCCTTTTCGCCGGGCTGGCCGCAGCCGCCGGGGTTGCCAGGACGAGGGGCGGCGGCAATATGCGGGCCATCGACGAACAACCGCCGGACAGCCGATGCCCCGCAACCGCCTTCTGCCGCTCGCCCTCATGGTCCCGCTGCTGCTGATGCCGGGAGCGGCCGCCTGGGCCCAAACTCAGACCGCCCAAACTCAGACCGCACAATCTCAAACGGCTCAATCTCAGACGGACCCGTCGCAAGCGGGTCCGTCGCAAAGGGAACAGCCGGAACGCGGCGGCCGGGGCGAGGCGCCGAAGCGGGGCGACGCCGCGTTCGACCCCCAGCGCAGCGAGACCCATCATACTCTGGCCAACAGTGCGGCACAGCCGGGCGCGCGATTGGCCTACACGGCGGTGACCGAGTTCCTGCCCCTGCGCGAGGGCGCCAAGGAAGAGGTTGCGGCGCGCGTCTTCACCGTGACCTACACCGCGGACGGCGCGCCCAAGGGCGCGCGCCCGGTCGCCTTCGTCTTCAACGGCGGACCGGGGGCGTCGTCGGCCTACATGCATCTGGGGGCCTTGGGGCCGAAGGTTGTGGCCTTCAACGACGACGGATCGCTGCCGCGCCCGCCGTCGCCGCTGGTGGACAACCCGGACAGCTGGCTGTCCTTCACCGACCTCGTCTTCATCGACCCGGTGGGCACCGGCTTCAGCCGCGCCATCAAGCCCGACACCGGCAAGAACGACGACGAGGTCGAGAAGCGCTTCTGGCGGGTCGATGCGGACGCCCGCGCCATGGCGGAGATCGTCCGCCTCTGGCTGACCCGCAACGGGCGCTGGGAGTCGCCCAAATTCCTGGTCGGCGAGAGCTACGGCGGCTTCCGCATCGCCAAGATGGCCAACGAACTGATCGACCGCACCGGCGTGGCGGTCAACGGGCTGATCATGGTGTCGCCGGTCGTCGATTTCGCCACCATCCGCGACGACTCCGGCCTGCTCGGGCCGGCGCTGAAGCTGCCGGCCTATGCGGCCTCGGCCGCCGCGAACGGGCTGGTGCCCGGCACGCCGGAGCAGGCGGCGCAGGCGGCGGAGCGCTTCGCCATGGGCGGCTATCTGACGGGGCTCGCCACCCTCGACTACCGCCGGATCGACGAGGCCCGCAGCTTCTTCGCCGAGGTCGCGCAAACCATCGGCCTGCCGGTGGAACTGGTGACCCGCCACCGCGGGCAAATCCCGGCCGGCATCTTCGCCCGCGAACTGCTGCGCGGCCGGGGCCTGATCGCCAGCATCTACGACGGCACCTTCACCGCGGCCGACCCGGACCCGTCGGCGGCCCGCATCCCCTTCGATCCGTTCCTGAAAGGCACGGTGCCGACCTACACGACGGCCTTCGCCAGCTACGCCACCGAACAGCTGGGCGTGCGCAGCGAGGTGCCGTTCCATCTGCTGAGCGAACGGGTGAACCGCGGCTGGGAATGGCCGCGCATGAACCAGCCCAGCGCCACCGACGACCTTCAGACAGCCCTGACGCTGCAGCCGGCGCTGCGGGTGCTGATCGCCCACGGGCGCACCGATCTGATCACGCCCTACATGGCTTCGCGCTGGGTCGCCTCGCGCCTGGAATTGCCGCAAGGGCAGGGTGACCGGGTGAAGGTCGCGGTCTACGACGGCGGGCACATGATGTACACGCGGGCGTCGGAGCGTGCGAAACTCGCCGCCGACGCTCGTGCCCTGGTCGAGGCGGCGCTGCAATAGGCGTCGGCGGGCCGGCGTCGGGGATTCCACCACCAAGACACCAAGGCACCAAGTCTTCTCTGGAAAGACGCTGGCGCTTTGTCGTCTGGATCTTGGTGCCTTGGTGGTGAAATTCGGCCATGGGACCGGCCAAGGCCCAACAGAGCGGGGGTCCCGTCGGGGGCGCCAATCCATCCAGAATAAAAACGGGCGCCCCGTTGGGGGCGCCAATCCATCCAAAATAGAAACGGGCGCCCCGTTGGGGGCGCCCGTACGCAGCACGTTGCCTTGTCGAAGGGCCTGTCGATTAGAACAGGCGCAGGATCGACTGCTGGGACTGGTTGGCCAGCGAGAGGGCGATGGTGCCGAGCTGCTGACGGGTCTGCAGCATCAGCAGCGACGCGCCTTCCTCGTTCTGGTCGGCCAGCGTCAGCTTGTTGGCGCCTTCCACCAGAACGTCGCTGAACTCCTTGGTGAAGGTCTCGCGGGTCGTGATGATGTTCAGGTTGGTCGACAGCGACTGCGAGGCCGACCGCAGGGTCTGCTTCGCGTAGTCGATGCTGGAAACCGCCTTGTCGATGTCCGAACGGTCGGTCCAGTCGTTCTGCGCATAGTCCATACGCAGGCCCTGGCCGCTGGTCGTCAGGTTCTGAGACTTCACCGTGATCGAGTTGGTGTTGCGCTCGTTCAGCTGCACGGTCAGGTCGTTCGCCGTGTTGGCGTCGGTGACCTGCACCGTCACCAGGTTGGCCGCCGAGTTGGCCGAGGCCGCCTGCTTGATCTTGTTCTCATCCAGCTTGAAGCGCACCGTGCCGCTGTCGAAGGCGAAG
>JAEZPL010000142.1 GCA_023413605.1 Pseudomonadota bacterium | reverse complement strand
CACCTGTGGAGCACCGGCCAGGGCGAAGACCGGCTTGCCGAACTGAAGGCCATAGGCGATTTCCGACAGGGTTCCGTTGCCGCCGCCGATGGCGATCAGGCACAGCGCGGCGCGGGCGATGATGGTGTTGCGGGCGACGCCGATCCCGGTGGCGATGGGAACCGTGACGTAGGCGTTGCCGCTGTCCCAATGGTCGCCCGGCAGCAGGCCGATGCTGACGCCGTTCCGCGATGCGACGCCCTTGCACACCGCCTCCATCACGCCCGCCCGCCCGCCGCACAGGACGGTGAAGCCGAGGTCCGCCAACTCGGCACCGATGCGTTCGGCCAGTTCGTACTGAATCGGGGAGGGCTCGCGCGGGCCGATGACGCCGATGGGCGGGCGGCAGGGCGCGCCGCTTTCCCGCTGGAGCCAACGCAGGGCCTCGGCCGGCCCCACAGGAATCGAATCCGCCGGGGCCTCGCCGTCCGACCACAGGCGGGCCGCGGGATCGAACCGCCGGTTCCGGCCTTGTCTCCCGTTGGCCCACAGTGTGCGGCGGTTCGCGTCGAGCATCCACATCGGAACGTTTGCTTCCCCGATCGTCGCGACACTATGCCCGCACCCCGCATCCGTTGGGAACTCCCCGGAGTTGGGCCGGTTGCTGCGGGCATGAGGCCAACCGAGGAGGTGAACGCATGGCTCACAAGCTCGACAAGAAAACCGTGGCCGTCCTGGCGACCGATGGCTTCGAGCAGGTGGAACTGACGGAGCCGGTGAAGGCGCTCCGCAACGAAGGCGCCACCGTGCGCATCGTGGCGCCCAAGGGAGACCAGATCCAGGGCTGGAACCACCACGACAAGGGCGACCGCGTGGACGTGGACGCCACGCTTGACGAGGCCGACCCCAATCAGTTCGATGCCCTGGTGCTGCCCGGCGGTGTCATCAATCCGGATGCCTTGCGGCTGGAGCCCAAGGCCATCGACTTCATCCGCAGCTTCGTCAGGTCCGACAAGCCCATCGCGGCCATCTGCCATGGCCCGTGGACGCTGATCGACGCGGGCGGCGTGAAGGGCAAGCGCATGACGTCCTGGCCGTCGCTGAAAAGCGACCTCAGCAACGCCGGAGCGACGTGGGAAGACAGCCCGGTGGTGACCGACCATGGTTTGGTCACCTCGCGCAAGCCGGACGACCTGCCGGCCTTCTGCAGCAAGATGATCGAGGAATTCGCCGAAGGGCGGCACCCAGGCCACCGGCACGCGGCGGAATAGGCTGGAGAAATAAGGGGGTATTGCCCCCGCCCTGATGCTGACCCGCACCCGGCGAACCCGCCGGATCGGCCGGGCGCGGGTGAGGAGGTGTTACGCCGACACGAGCGGCGACAGGCCGTTCTGAATGGCCCAGACCGCTGCCTGGGTACGGTTCTGGGCGTTGATCTTCCGCATCACGTTCTTGAAGTGCATCTTCACCGTCGATTCCGTGATGTGGAGGTTGCGCGCGATCGCCTTGTTGGACTGGCCCGCGAGCAGGCAGCGGAGAATCTGGACTTCCCGCTTGGACAGTTCGTTGTTGGCGGGCTGCGCCCGTTCCGGTGCCGGTCGTTCGTTGACGTTGGCGATCAGCAGGCTCGCCACGTGGGTCGGGTAGACGACTTCGCCCAACATGACCAATTGAAGGGCGCGCAACAGCGACTCGCTGGACATCGACTTGTTCAGATAGCCGTCCGCACCCGCCTTCAGCGACAGGGACAGGGTGCGGTCGGCGATGCCGTCGGCCAGTACGACGATGCGCGCTCCGGTTGCGCTGCGCAGCCGCTTGACGCCGCTGACATCTTCCGTCGCGCCGTCGCCCAGCGCGACCACGATCAGATCCGGGTCGATTCCCTGCGCGATCGCCGATTGTGCGTCGTCCACATTCGCAGCGTGATGGCACACGCGGAATGGTCCGCTACTGATGAGGGTGCCCAGCGCTGCCGAAAACAGCCGGTCGTGATCGACGAGCATGACGTTCCAAGTTTTCATCGAATTTCCTCCGCGACGCTACCAGGGCGGGCAGCGCACACCATCAGTTGCTGTTTGTTATCATGTCGGAAAAAGGAAAAAAGCTGCCTTTATTGTTTGTAAAAAGCGCACTTTACGCTGGTTGTCCTGATGCTTTATACGGGTGGACAGGGAGTAGCGCAAGACGCTTGGGTAAGGCCTATTGTTTAGGTTTCGTGCCGGCAGGAGAAGTGACCGAATTTGCTCCTGAAGCGTCCAATAGGGTTAGGATTATACTTTTGCGCTGATCCGGAATTCGTGCTGAATTCGAGCCATTTACCTGGGCTCCTTTGGTCGTCGACGGTATGATGAGGTGGTCAAGCGATGGAAGTTCAGCTGCAGACACGCGGCAAAGAGCGGGCTTTGGCGAACAAGGCACGGAAGTTCCTGGTGGTCGACGATCATCCCCTCGTGCGGCACGGCTTTGCCTTGTCGGTGGGGGAAATCCATCCCGACGCCCAGGTGCTGGAGGCAGGCTCGCTGGACGAGGCGATGGCCATAGCGGACAGCACGCCCGACCTGACCCTTGTCCTGTTCGACTTCAATCTCGGCGACCGCCATGGACGCGACGGAGTGCGCCGCATGGTGGAAGTTCTGGGAAACCGGCCTCTGCTGGTCATTTCCGGGTCTGAGGAGGTGTCGGACATCGTGGACAGCGTCCGGCTGGGCGCGCGGGGCTACATCCTGAAGACGAGTTCCACCGCGGTGCTGGAGCACGCCATCTCGCTGGCGCTGACGGGGGAAACCTTTCTGCCGCTGCCGCGCGCCGTGCTGACCGGCAACGTGGCGGTGGAATCGTCGCGGCCGACCGGACAGATCCTCGATCGGCTGACCGACCGGCAGCGCGACGTGTTCCAGCTGCTGCTCGCCGGCCATTCCAACAAGGAAATCGCCCGCGAGCTGGGCGTGCTTGAGGGGACCGTGAAGGTCCACGTCCGCGCCATCATGCAGAAGCTGGGCGTGCGCAACCGCACCCAGGTCGCCGTGGTCGCCGCGCGCAGCGGCTGCTTCCCCGACCACGCCTGACCCGTGGGGGCGTCGCTCCCAACCGATTTCTGTCTTTATGGGTAGGCCGCCGGCCCGGCATTGCGGGTCCCGAAGACTTTCCGGCACTATGACGGAAACGCCCGACGGGAGGGACAATGACGGGCTCTGTGCGCTTCGTGCTCGGCGGCCGGGTGGTTGAGGTGCGGGACACCGATCCGACCACCACCGTGCTGCAATGGCTGCGCTCCCATGGCCGCCCCGGAACCAAGGAGGGCTGCGCGGAAGGCGACTGCGGCGCCTGCACCGTGGTGCTGGGCGACCTGACGCCGGACGGGAACATCCGCTATCGCGCGGTCAACGCCTGCATCCTCTTCCTGCCGATGATCGACGGGAAGATCCTGCTGACGGTCGAGGACCTGGCGTCGGAAGACGGCGACCTGCATCCGGTGCAGAAGGCGATGGTGGCGAACCACGCCTCGCAGTGCGGCTTCTGCACGCCGGGTTTCGTGATGGCGCTGTTCGCGCTCCACCACACCGACCGCAACCCGCAGGATTCCGCGATCCACGACGCGCTGGCCGGCAACCTGTGCCGCTGCACCGGCTACCGCCCCATCCTGGACGCCGCGCGCGCCATGGGAGGCGACGGCGCGGAGGACCGGTTCGACCGGGCCGAGGCGGGTCTTGCCGCTCTGCTGACCTCCATCCAGCGGGACGGCGCGCTGGCGGTGACCGGCGGCGGCAACAGCTTCCACGCGCCGCGCACCGTCGATGAACTGGCGGCGCTGACCGCGGCACACCCGAACGCCACGCTGGTGGCCGGGGCAACCGACGTCGGGCTGTGGGTCACCAAGCAGGGGCGGCACCTGCCGACGCTGATTCACCTTGCCGAAGTGGCGGAGCTTCACCGGATCGAGGAGAGCGCCGACCAGCTTGAGGTCGGGGCGGCGGTGACCTACAGCGAGTTGCTGCCGGTGCTGCAACGGCGCCTGCCGGAACTGGCGGAACTGGTCGGCCGCATCGGCGCGGCGCAGGTGCGCAACTCCGGCACGCTGGGCGGCAACATCGCCAATGGTTCGCCAATCGGGGACAGCATGCCGGCGCTGCTGGCGCTGGGCGCCACCCTGCTGCTGAACCATGGCGGGACGCGGCGCGAGGTGCCGCTCGACCGCTTCTACCACGGTTACCGGCGCAGCGACCTGAAGCACGGCGAGTTCGTGGAGCGTATCCGCATTCCCCTGCCGAAGCCGGGGCAGCGTTTCGCCACCTGGAAGGTGTCCAAGCGCCGCGACCAGGACATTTCCGCCGTCTGCGCGGCCTTCCTGCTGACGCTGGACGACGCCGGCCGGGTGGCGGAGCTGCGCACGGGCTACGGCGGCGTGGCGGCCACCCCGGCCCGCGCCGTGGCGTTGGAGGCGGCGATGGCCGGCCAGCCCTGGACCGCGGACGCGGTGGCGGCGGCGCTGCCGGCGCTGGGCAAGGATTTCCAGCCCATCAGCGACATGCGGGCGAGCGACCGCTACCGCCAACTGGTCGCCAGGAACCTGCTGATGCGATTCCATCTGCACACGACCGGGGCAGAGACGCCCTCGCTGGAGGCGGCCCATGGCTGACGGCGGTACCCTTCCGAACACGACCGGCGGCGTTCACCCGATCAGCGGCGGCGTTCATCTCGGCATTGAGCACGAGAGCGCCCGCAAGCATGTGACCGGCGCGGCCACCTACACCGACGACATTCCGGAACTGCCGGGCACGCTGCACGTCGCCGTTCGCCTGTCCGACCAGGCGCACGCGCGCATTCTGGGCATGGATCTGACGCGGGCGAAGCAGGCCCCCGGCGTGCACGCGGTTCTCACCTTCGACGACGTGCCGGGAGACGGCGACATCGGGCCGGTCCTGCCGGGCGACCCGGTGCTGGCCCCCGGCGTGGTGGAGTATGCCGGGCAGGCGGTGGTGGCGATTGCCGCCGAAACCCTGTTGCAGGCCCGTGCGGCCGCGCGTCTGGTGGACATCGTCTATGAGGATCGACCCGCCGTGCTGACGGCGCGGGAAGCGCTGGAGAAGAAATTTTTCGTCTCCCCCAGCCTGACCTTCACGCGCGGCGACGCCCCGGCCTCCGTGGCGGCGGCGCCGCACCGCCTGACCGGCACGCTGGACGTCGGCGGGCAGGATCACTTCTACCTGGAAGGCCACATCGCCTACGCCATTCCCAAGGAGGACGGCGACCTGCACGTCCATTCCTCCACCCAGCACCCGGCGGAGGTGCAGCACGCCATTGCCAAGGTGCTGGGCCGGCCAATGCACGGCATCGCCGTGGAATGCCGGCGCATGGGCGGCGGCTTCGGCGGGAAGGAAAGCCAGCCGGCGCAGATCGCCTGCATCGCGTCCCTGCTGGCGAACGCCACACGGCGTCCGGTCAAGTTCCGCATGGACCGCGACGACGACATGGCGATGACCGGCAAGCGCCACGACTTCTTCGTGACGTACGACGTGGGCTTCGACGCGGAAGGCCGCATCCACGGACTGGAGATGGACCTCGCCGGCCGCTGCGGCATGTCGCCGGACCTGTCCAACGGCGTCGTGGACCGCGCCATGTTCCACGCCGACAACGCCTATTTCCTGCCGGCCGCGCGGGTGAGCGGCCATCGCTGCAAGACTCACACGGTCTCCAACACCGCCTTCCGCGGCTTCGGCGGGCCGCAGGGCGTGATCGCCATCGAGAACGTGATCGACGAGATCGCGCGCGCGCTGGGCAAGGATCCGTTGGACGTGCGCCGCGCCAACCTCTACGGCGGGCCGGGCCGCGACGTCACCCACTACGGCATGCCGGTGGAGGAGCCGGAGATCCTGGCCGAACTGCTGGACCAGATCGAACGCGACAGCGATTACCGTCGCCGGCGGGAGGAGATCGACGCCTTCAACGCGCGCAGCACGGTGCTGAAGAAGGGGCTGGGCCTGACCCCGGTGAAGTTCGGCATTTCCTTCACCGTGAAGCACCTGAACCAAGCGGCGGCGCTGGTCCACGTCTACACAGACGGCTCCGTCCAGGTGAACCACGGCGGGACGGAGATGGGGCAGGGCATCCACACCAAGATGGCCCAGATCGCTGCCCAGGAATTCCAGATCGACGTGGACCGGGTGAAGGTCACCGCCAGCGCCACCGACAAGGTGCCGAACGCCCCGCCCACGGCGGCCTCGGCCGGCACCGACCTGAACGGCATGGCGGTGCAGATCGCCGTGCGGACGATCAAGGGCCGGCTGGTCGATTTCCTGGCGCAGCATTGCCACACCACGCCGGACAAGGTGGAGTTCCGCGACAACGCCGTCTTCGCCGGCAATCACGCCTTGACCTTCGCGGAGGTGGCGAAACTCGCCTACCTGAACCGGGTGTCGCTGTCCTCGACCGGCCACTACGCCACGCCCCGGATCTGGTGGGACCGGGAAAAGTGCGAGGGGCGGCCCTTCTTCTACTTCTCCTGCGGCGTCGCGGTGACGGAGGCGCTGATCGACACGCTGACCGGCGAGTACAAATTCCCCCGCGCCGACGTGCTGCACGACTGTTCCGGCAGCATCAATCCGGCCATCGACTTGGGGCAGGTGGAGGGCGCCTTCGTCCAGGGCCTGGGCTGGGTGACGTCGGAGGAACTGTGGTGGGACCGCCAGGGGCGCCTGCGCACCCACGCGCCCAGCACCTACAAGATCCCGACCAGCCGCAGCCTGCCGGAGGATTTCCGGGTGAAGCTCTACACCAGCCGCCCGAACCGGGAGGACACGGTGTTCCGCTCCAAGGCCATCGGGGAGCCGCCGCTGATGCTCGGCATCTCCGCGTGGCTGGCGCTGAAGGACGCGGTGGCGGCGGTCGGCGGGCACAGGCTGCCCGTGCACCTCGACGCCCCCGCGACACCGGAGCGCGTGCTTCTGGCGGTCGAGGACGTGAAGGCGCGGATGGCGGCGGGCGGATAAGCCCGCCGTTCACCAGCCGACTGAATGGTCCATGGACGATTCGCTTGCGCCGCGCACCGGAGCCGCGCGTTTGCCCGTTGCGTGGGTGCGGCGGCATCGGTCAACATCCCCGCACACCGGTCAAAGGTTGATGGGGGCTTTCCGCGCATGAGCGCCGTTCCGGGCAAAAAGGTCGCCGTCCATGGCGCTGCCACCGTGCGGTTCGAACATCGGCACGGCGCCACGCGCCTCGCCACCCTCTACCACCACGACCCGCTGCGGGTGCTGCTGCCCGACCCGAGGGCGGGCGACCTGCCGGTGGCGGTGCTGGTCACCACCTCCGGAGGCATGGTCGGCGGCGACCGGATGGACATCGCCCTGTCGGCGGGGCCGGGGGCCGCGGTCCTGGTGACCACCCAGGCGGCGGAAAAGGTCTACCGCTCGGCCGGGGAGGACTGCCGCATCGACACGCGCGTCAGCGTCGAGGCCGGCGGCTGGCTGGAGTGGATGCCGCAGGAGGCCATCGTCTTCGAAGGCTCCCGCCTGCGCCGCCTGACCCGGCTGGAACTGGAGGGCGACGCCCGCCTGATCGCCGGGGAAATGCTGGTCTTCGGCCGCGCCGCCTTCGGCGAAACGGTCAGCTACGGTCTCGTCCGCGACGCGTGGGAGGTGGCGCGCGACGGGCGACTCGCCTGGGCGGACGCCCTGCACATGGACGGCGACCTTGCCGAGATGCTGGCGCACCCCGCCGGATTCGCCGGGGCCGGAGCCTGCGCCACGCTGCTGCACGCCGCACCCGACGCCGGGGCGCACCTCACCGGCCTTCGCGAGGCGGCGGAGGGGCTGGAGGGCGTGCGGGTGGGAGCCACGGCCTTCGACGGCCTGCTGGTCGCCCGCATCCTGGGCGGGGAGGCTTTGGCGGTCCGACGCGCCTATGCCGCGTTGTGGTCGCACCTGCGCTTCGCGGCGGCGGGGCTGCCGAAACGGTTGCCGCGCCTATGGGAAGTCTGACCGCCGCAATCAACAATCCGCTCGCAAATCGGGATTGGCGCACCGCAGCAACGTGGCATAATCCCGTCGACATTCGGCCCTTATCGAACGGGTAGCGGAGAGACAGCCCCATGAACCTGACACCGCGCGAGAAGGACAAGCTTCTCGTTGCCATGGCCGCCGTCGTGGCGCGGCGCCGGCTGGAGCGTGGCGTGAAGCTGAATCATCCCGAAGCGGTGGCCCTGATCACCGATTTCGTGGTCGAGGGCGCACGCGACGGACGCACGGTGGCGGAACTGATGCGCGACGGCGCGACGGTGCTGACCCGCGATCAGGTGATGGACGGAATCCCCGAGATGATCCACGAGATCCAGGTGGAGGCCACCTTCCCCGACGGCACCAAGCTCGTCACCGTCCACCAGCCGATTCGCTGAAAGGGAGCCCAATGAACACCAAGGGCATGAAACCCGGTGAAATCATCCCCGCGGCGGGCGAGATCGAGCTGAACGCCGGCCGAGACACGGTGGAACTGGACGTCGCCAACGCCGGCGACCGGCCGATCCAGGTCGGCTCCCACTACCATTTCTTCGAGACCAACGAGGCGCTGACGTTCGACCGCGAGAAGGCGCGCGGCTTCCGCCTGGACATTCCGGCCGGGACGGCCGTGCGGTTCGAACCGGGGCAGACCCGCCGCGTGCGGCTGGTCGCCTATGCGGGCGACCGGGTGGTCATCGGGTTCAACGGCAAGGTCAACGGCGCCCTGTAACGGGCCGGTTCGGAGGGCAGGGACATGGCGCATCGCATCGACCGGGCCGAATACGCGGCCCTATACGGACCCACCGTCGGCGACCGGATCCGGCTGGCCGACACCGACCTGATCGTGGAGGTGGAGAAGGACCACACGATCTACGGCGAAGAGGTGAAGTTCGGCGGCGGCAAGGTGATCCGCGACGGCATGGGGCAGGCCCAGGTTTCCCGCCAGGGCGGCGCCGTCGATACGGTCATCACCAACGCGCTGATCATCGACCACTGGGGCATCGTCAAGGCCGACATCGGCATCACCGGCGGGCGCATCGCCGCCATCGGCAAGGCCGGCAACCCGGACGTCCAGCCGGGCGTCACCATCGTTGTCGGGCCGGGCACCGAGGTGATCGCGGGCGAGGGCAAGATCGTCACGGCCGGCGGCATCGACGCGCACATCCACTTCATCTGCCCGCAGCAGGTGGACGAGGCGCTGTACAGCGGCGTCACCACCATGCTGGGAGGCGGCACCGGCCCGGCGGCCGGCACGTCCGCCACCACCTGCACGCCGGGGCCGTGGCACATGGCCCGGATGCTTCAGGCGGCGGAGGGGCTGCCGATCAACCTGGGCTTCTTCGGCAAGGGCAACGCCAGCCGGCCCGACGCCCTGGTCGAGCAGATCGCGGCCGGCGCCTGCGGCATGAAGCTGCACGAGGACTGGGGCACCACCCCCGCCGCCATCGACACCTGCCTGACGGTCGCGGAGGAGCACGACATCCAGGTGGCGATCCACACCGACACGCTGAACGAGTCGGGTTTCGTGGAGAACACCATCGCCGCCTTCAAGGGCCGCAACATCCATGCCTTCCACACCGAAGGGGCGGGCGGCGGCCACGCGCCGGACATCATCAAGGTGGCGGGCCTGCCGAACGTGCTGCCCAGCTCCACCAACCCGACGCGGCCCTTCACGATCAACACGGTGGACGAGCATCTCGACATGCTCATGGTCTGCCACCACCTCAGCCCCCGCATCCCGGAGGACGTGGCCTTCGCCGAAAGCCGCATCCGGCGCGAGACCATCGCGGCGGAAGACATCCTGCACGACCTCGGTGTCTTCTCGATGCTGAGTTCGGACAGCCAGGCCATGGGCCGGGTGGGCGAGGTAATCATCCGCACCTGGCAGACCGCGCACAAGATGAAGGTCCAGCGCGGCCGCCTGCCCGAGGAGACGGGCGAGAACGACAACTTCCGCGTCAAGCGCTACGTCGCGAAGTACACGATCAACCCGGCCCTGTCGCACGGCATCGCGCACGTCGTCGGCTCGGTCGAGGTCGGCAAGCTGGCCGATCTGGTCGTCTGGTCGCCGGCCTTCTTCGGCGTGAAGCCCGACATGGTGCTGAAGGCCGGCACCATCGCGGCGGCGCTGATGGGCGATCCCAACGCCTCCATTCCCACGCCGCAGCCCGTGCATTACCGCCCGATGTTCGGCGCCTATGGCCGCTCCATGCAGGCCAGTTCGCTGACCTTCGTCAGCAAGGCGGCGCTGGAGAACGAGGCGTTGCGGTCGCTGGGCCTGCACCGAGAGCTGGTGGCGGTGACCGGCGTGCGCGCCATCGGCAAGAAGCAGATGATTCACAACGATTCCACACCCCACATCGAGGTCGATCCGGAAACCTACGAGGTGCGCGCCGACGGGCAGCTTCTGACCTGCGAGCCGGCCGACGTGCTGCCCATGGCGCAGCGGTACTTTTTATTCTGACGACAATACCCTTTCCCGCCTCCGGCGGGAGAGGGGTTTGAGAGGCGTATTCGTGATCGGTGTCTTCGATTCCGGGCATGGCGGGCTGACGGTGCTGCGCGCGCTGGTTTCCGCGGTTCCCAGCCGGCCTTTCGTCTATCTCGGCGACCATGCCGCCGCCCCCTATGGGCCTCGCAGCGAGGAGGACATCTACCGCCTGACGGTCCAGGGCGTGGAGCGGCTGTTCGCCCAGGGTTGCACGCTCGTTCTGCTGGCCTGCAACACGGCGGCGGCGGTGGCCCTGCGGCGGATGCAGCAGACATGGTTGCCGGTGGCCTATCCCGGACGCAACGTGCTGGGCGTGCTGGTGCCGATGGTGGAGGCGATCACGCGGGTTCCCTGGATGCAGGACGGCCCCTCCGCCGACTGGCGGCCGGAGCCGCGCACGGTCGGCGTCTTCGCCACCCCGGCCACGGTGGCGTCCGGCTCCTTCCCGCGGGAGATCGGCAAGCGCGCCCCCGACGTGCAGGTGGTGCAGCAGGTCTGCCCGGACCTCGTGCCGCTGATCGAACGGGGCGCGGGCGACGCGGTGCTTGCACCCGTGGTGCGCGGCTATGTGGCGGCGCTGCTGGCGCAGTTGGGCGGGAAGCCGCTGGACGCGGTGGTGCTTGGCTGCACCCACTACCCGCTGGTGGCGCACCTGTTCGCGGAATCCCTGCCGCCCGGCGTCGAGGTGCTGTGCCAGCCCTCGCTGGTCGCCAAGTCGCTGGACAACTATCTGGAACGGCACCCCGAATACGCGCCTGCGGCCAGCGGTACGGCGGGGGCGCTGCATTTCTTCACCACGGGGGCGGCGGAACCGGTCGGCGCGCTCGCGGGGCGTTTCTTCGGCCGGCCCACCCCCTTCGAACGGCTTTCTCCATGACCGACACGCTGCGCCGCGCCACCCAAGCCCACGCCCGCGGCCATTGGCCCACGGAGCGCGAGAGCGGCACCGTCACGCTCGCCTTCGACGACCGCCACCGGCGGCGCATGGTGATGAAGGACGACACCGGGTCGGACTTCCTGCTGGACCTGCCGCGCGCGGTGGCCCTCGGCGACGGCGACGGTCTGGAACTCGGCGACGGCGGCTTCCTGCGCGTCGTCGCGGCCGGCGAGGAGCTGATGGAGGTGCGCTGCGGCGGCGGGACGGAGGGTTTCGCCCGCATCGCCTGGCATCTCGGCAACCGGCATCTGCCGGTGCAGATCGTCGGCGAGACGATCCGCCTGCGCCGCGACCATGTGATCGAGGACATGCTGCGCGGCCTGGGGGCGAGCGTCGAGGCCATTCACGCGCCCTTCGCGCCGGAGGGCGGCGCCTATTCGGGGCATGGGCACAGCCATGGTCATGCGCATGACCACCATCATGGGCACGGGCATTCGCACTCTCATTCCCACTCCCACGGGCACGACCATGACCACGCCTGATTCCCCCTCTCCCCCCCGGGGAGAGGGTTGGGGTGAGGGGGAACCGCCGCGACACTTGATGGGGGGCGCCAAAAGCCGAGTCCCATCACTCAGCCCTCTCCCCGGGGGGAAGAGGGTATCCGTCACCCACCTCACCAAGCTCCTCGCGTGGCTTTCCCCGTCCTTTCCGGTCGGCGGCTTTTCCTACAGCCATGGGATCGAAGCGGCGGTGGAGCAGGGGCTGGTCCATGACCGGGAGACGCTGGCACGCTGGCTGGACGGCATCCTGCGCCATGGCGCCGGACGCACGGACGGCATGCTGTTCGCGGCGGCGCACCGCACGGTGCTGGCCGGCGACGAGGCCGGCTTCGCCTGGGCGGTCGAGCGCGCCGATGCGATGCGCGCCTCGTCCGAGACGGCCCTGGAAAGCCGTGCGCAAGGGCAGGCCTTCCTGATCGCGGTGCGTGCTGCATGGCCACTCGACGGCATGGAGCGGTGGGACCGTGTCATCGCCGAGACCGGGCGGCCGGTGGCCTACGCCGTCGCGGTGGCGCTGGCCGCCGCCCTGATCGGCGTGCCGGAAGGGCCGGCGCTGGCCGCCTACCTGCACGCCTTCGCGGCGAATCTCGTCTCCGCCGGGGTGCGTCTGGTGCCGCTGGGGCAGACGGACGGGCAGAAGGCCCTGGCGGCGCTCGATTCCGTGGTGCACTCTGCAGCCGAAGCCGCCTTGTCCGCACCGCCCGACGATCTGGGCAGCCGCGCCATGGCCGTCGATTGGACCTCCATGATCCACGAAACCCAATACACGAGGCTGTTCCGCTCATGACCGCTGCTGTTTCCAAGAGCCCCGCCAAAAGCCCCGTGAAAAGCCATGGCGGACCGTTGCGGGTGGGCATCGGCGGGCCGGTCGGCTCCGGCAAGACGGCGCTGACCGACGCGCTGTGCAAGCGCATGCGCGACGATTGGGAAGTCGCGGCGATCACCAACGACATCTACACCAAGGAAGACGCCGAATTCCTGACCCGCTCCGGCGCGCTGAAGCCTGAACGGATCATGGGCGTGGAAACGGGCGGTTGCCCGCACACGGCGATCCGCGAGGACGCGTCGATCAACCTCGCCGCCGTGGACGAGATGAACCGCAAGTTCCCGAACCTCGACCTGATCTTCATCGAATCGGGCGGCGACAATCTGGCGGCCACCTTCTCGCCGGAACTGGCGGACATCACGATCTACGTCATCGACGTGTCGGCCGGCGACAAGATCCCGCGCAAGGGTGGGCCGGGCATCACCCGGTCGGACCTGCTGGTCATCAACAAGATCGACCTCGCCCCGCTGGTCGGCGCCAGCCTGGAGGTGATGGACCGCGACGCGAAGAAGATGCGCGGCGATCGGCCCTTCGTCTTCACCAACATCAAGACGGGGCAGGGGCTGGACGCGGTGCAGTCCTTCATCGTCCAGCGGGGCGGGTTGCCGCTTCCCGGGTGATGTGATCCTTCCGGGTTGAAACGGTCGCGGAACCTCCGTCTTGGCCGTGCTGTTCTCTTGAGCAGACGCAGCACGCACGAGAACCGACCCGGAGGGACCGACGATGAGACGCCTGCTCCTCAGCGCCACCATGCTCATGGGGGTGCTCGGGCCATGGCCTGCGCTTGCCCAGAGCTGCCCTGAAGGCATCGACCGCCTGGGCCAGCGCATCGCCGCCTTCGAGGCGGCCGGCTCCCAACCGCCCGGCGCCGCGACCCCGCAGGAAATCGGGCAACTCCGCGCCCTGCGCCAGACCGCGGAGCGTGCCGGGCAGGGCGGCAACGACCAGGGTTGCCAGTTGATCCTGGGCGAAGCCGACGCGCTGGTCCGCTCCATCGAGAAGCCGCGCGTCGTCGCCGCCGACGATCTGGCGAAGGCCAAGCTGCACGCCCCGAACGGCGACGAGATGGGCAGCATATCCGAACTGGTGGTCGATCCGAACACCGGGCGCGTTGCCTATGCGGTGGTCGAGTTGGGTGGCTTCCTGGGGCTGGGCGAGCGCAATTTCCCGGTGCCTTGGGCGCTGTTCCAGCCGACGCAGGGGGGCGACGGCTATGTGCTGAATGTGCCGAAGGACCGGTTGACGGCGGCGCCGCAATTCACCCGGTCCAACCGCCCGGACATGTCCGACCGCCAGTGGGCGCTGGCGCTGCACACCTATTACGGCGTCCAGCCCTACTGGATTCGCGATTCCACGGCGCTGGCCGCGGCCGGTCTGCCGACCGGTGCCGCCACATCGCCGCAAATGCAGCAGGAGGTGCAGCGCCTGTCGCAGGAGGTGGACCGGCTGAAGCGCGAATTGGCACAGGCCCGCACGCTGGCCGATACGACGGCGCAGAAGCCGGGGCAGCCGAACGAACCCAACGCAGGGGCCAGCGGGGATGCGCCGTCGAACCCGGCCCAGGGCGGCTCCGCACCTCCGGTGCCCGCCGCCCCTCCACCGCAGTGACGACCGGGCCACGGGCTCGGGATGGAACGAGGAGACGAACCATGGCAATGACCAGCCAACACGGGACGAGCCAGCAGGGCCTGACCCACAAGGACGATTTCGAACGGATGATCAATGTCGGCCACACCGAGCGTCTGGTGTCGCTGGTCGGCGGGAGCCTTCTGGCGGTGCTGGGGCTGCGGCGGCCGACGGTGGCCGGGGCCGCGATGGCATTGGCCGGAGGCGCCCTGGTCGCGCGCGGGCTGACCGGCTACTGCCCGGCGAAGGGGCTGCTGGAAGACTGGCGCGGCAGCGACGACCGCAGCATTCCCGCCCAGGACATCGACCAGGGGCGGGACCGCTTCTCCCGCCATCCGGGCGACATATATTCGGAAGCCTGCGACGACGAGAAGGTGGACGAGGCGTCGAAGGAATCCTTCCCGGCCAGCGACCCGCCGTCCTTCACACCCGGTGTGGCCTGAACCGCACCACCGCCTGTCGTTGAAGGCCTCTTCCCGTTTGGAAGGGGCCTTCTGCGTTCAGGGTGCTGTGCAAGAAAGGGGTAGCTTTCTGCCTGAAATATACCCGTTTGCGGCGTATGACGGAACCGTTGCAGAAAAACAAAGCGATAATGTCGGATATATTGCGACTTTAACAAGTTGCCTATGACCTTCGCCTGGATTATGGTGCGTTGCACAATCTGAGTGTTCCACTTCGCACGCTCCGATTCCGGCCAATCTGAAACCCGGGAAAGTCAGCTATGACCACGATCATTCCTGCCGCCGCCTCTCTTGAAGGCAAGAAGGGCCTCGTGCTCGGCATCGCCAACGATCACTCGATCGCCTGGGGCTGCGCCCGCGCCTTCCGCGCGCTGGGTGCGGACCTTGCGATCAGCTATCTGAACGAAAAGGCAAAGCCGTACGTCGAACCGCTGGCAAAGCAGATCGAATGCGAGATTTTCGAGCCTGTGGACGTCACCGGCGAAGGCCAGATGAAGGCGATGTTCGAGAAGATCGGCGAAAAGTGGGGCAAGCTGGACTTCGCGCTGCATTCCATCGCC
This sequence comes from Pseudomonadota bacterium, assembly GCA_023413605.1. GTDB lineage: Bacteria > Pseudomonadota > Alphaproteobacteria > Azospirillales > Azospirillaceae > Azospirillum. The sequence goes on along the minus strand of JAEZPL010000142.1, from coordinate 16,604 downwards.
TTCGCGCCGAAGGACGATCTGCACGGCCGCGTGGTCGATTGCTCGCGCGAAGGCTTCCAGATGGCCATGGACGTCTCCTGCCATTCCTTCATCCGCATGGCCCGCTATGCCGAGCCGCTGATGAAGGACGGTGGAACGCTGTTCACCATGTCCTACTTCGGCGCCAACCGCGTGGTCGACAACTACGGCGTGATGGGGCCGGTGAAGGCCGCGCTGGAGGCCAGCGTGCGCTATCTGGCGGCGGAACTGGGGCCGAAGGGCATCCGCGTTCACGCGATCTCCCCGGGCCCGATCAAGACCCGCGCCGCATCGGGCATCGCCCATTTCGACGAGCTGATGGAAAAGGCGGCGGAGCGCGCACCGGCACATCGCCTGGTGACGATCGAGGAGGTGGGCTACACCACCGCCTTCCTCGCCACGGATGGCGCCAAAGGCATCACCGGCAACACCACCTATGTGGATTGCGGTTACTCCATCATCGGGTAACCAGCCATCTTGCGGACGGCACCCCTGTCGGGCCGCGTGCAAGGTGCGGGGGAGGGCGGAAAATTGCCCTTTCCTTGAATAAAACGCCGTGCAGCGGGCGGGAGCGGAACGTTCCCGCCTGCCTTGCTGCGTTTGCAAACAAAGTGCGGCAAATTGCCGTGTGACGATTGTATGTGTTCGATTTTCTTCACAAATCACCCATAATCGGGCGTGCGGGCGCATCGAAGAAAACTTTTGGGAACGACGTTTCCTGAATTTCCGATTGCCAAGGCGTTCCACAGTTCTCTTGCAGGGCGGAACCCAGGCGGTCGTGGGAGCGAGGGGTCCGGAGGGTTCATGGGTGTTATTTCCTGGAGGCGGCAACTCAGCGTCGGGCAGCCGTCCATCGACGAGGATCACAAGCACCTGATCGAGTACCTGAACGAACTCGATTCTGCCTTGGCCTCACGCGTGTTCTCACCGGTGCGTGTCGCCCGGATTCTGATGAAGCTGCTGGAATACACGCATCAGCATTTCAGCCGTGAAGAAAAGATCATGCAGATGGTGCATTACCCGCGGTACGACGATCATGTCCGCCAGCACCGCGAGGCCGTCCGCATCTTGAGCGAACTGTCGAACGCCTTCACCAACGAACCCAGCCACCACAACGCGGAGCGGATCTACACCTTCACGGCGGGCTGGCTGGTGAACCACATCATCATGCAGGACACGCAACTGACGCCCTATGTCCGCGGCGTGTGGGTGTAGGGCCGTTCAGAGGAAGGACGCGCGGCGGCGGACCGACGCCTTTTCCCAGGCCCATTCGACGATGACGCTCATCAGCCGTTCCAGCGACGGGCGGACCTGCCGCGCCAGATCGTCGCGGTAGCGGAAGGGCGCATCCTCGTCCATGTAGGTGTGCTGGGTCATTTCCAGCTGGATCGTGTGGATGTTGTCGTCGGGGTTGCCGTAATGGCGGGTGATGAAACCGCCCTTGAAGCGTCCGTTCAGCACCGCCGAATAGCTTTCCCGCGCGGTCAGCACGTTCATCAGCCGCCCGACCAGCGCCGGGGCGGCGGTGGCGCCGTCCGCGGTGCCGAGGTTGAAGTCGGTCAGGCGCCCATCGAAAAAGCGCGGCACCTGCGAACGGATGGAGTGCGCGTCGAACAGCACGGCGACCCCGAAACGCTCCTTCAGCGCCATCAGTTCGCTGCGGAGCTGTTCGTGGTAGGGGCGCCAGAAGGCGCCGACGCGCCGCTCGACCTCCGCGGCGTCGGGCTCCTGGCCCGGCTTGTAGACGGGCCGGTGGTCGAAGGTGGTGAGAGGGCAGAGTTCGGTGTTGCTGGCGCCGGGATAGAGGATGCTTCCCGCCGGATCCCGGTTCAGGTCGATGACGTAGCGCGAACAGGTCGCCTTCAGGAACCCGATCCCCAGCGCAGGCGCGAAATGGTAGAGACGATCCAGGTGCCAGTCCGTGTCGGGAAGCGCCAGCGCTTCATCGGTCATGGTGGCTGCGATGTCCGGCGGGATCGCCGTGCCAACGTGGGGAATGCTGAGCAGGACGGGGGTTTCCCCCGGCTGAAAGCGGAACGTCTCCATGCGATCCTCAGGCGGCGGCGGTTCGGGTGCACCGCAACATGGCATGGACTATGGTATGTCCTTTCTCCAGCGTCAAACCATATTGCGCTTTTGTTATAACCTCCGGCCAAAGATGGACATTATGGGTCCAGATCGCCATCGCTCTCCGCGACATGATCGACCATGTCGGACAGGACGCGGCGGATGTGCTCGTCGGTGATCAGGTAAAAGACGCGGTTGCCCCGCCGTTCCGCCTGGATCAGGCGACCGGCGCGCAACAAGCGCAAATGGTGGCTGACCAGCGAGGGCGACAGGCCCAGCGCCGTTGCCATGTCGCCGACCGACGTCGACGTTTCCAGGCAGGCCAGGATGATGCGCAGCCGGCTGGGGTCGCTCATCAGCCGGAACATATCCGCCAGTTCCGCGGTCTGGTCTTCCGTCAGGCGCAGATGCGCCGGCTTCGCTGCGGGCCCTTTTTGCATTCAGACGTCGTTCCCGATAAGGAGGTTTCGGAAAAAGTATAGGCTGAGCCTGCGCTCAATCCTATAGGGCGGCGTAATGATGTCCGAAGACATGACCGGAGGGCGCCCTTCCGTATGGCCGGCGTGATGCCTGTTGACCTCCGCGGCTGCGTAGGAAACAATTCGCCAAAATGCATGACGGTCTGCCGAACGGCAGCACCCGGTCATCAGGACGGACGGGGCGAACCTGTCGGTATCCAGCGGGCCTGCACCGAAAGGGGCGGCTTCAGGGGAGGACTGCCATGACGACGCGCCGACAGGTGCTCCTTCCGCTGGCGCTTGCGCCGGTAGCGGGTTGGGCCATCTGGGCCACCAAAGCCAGGGAGCCGACCCACCCGGTCGGACCTTTCCATCTTCCGTTGGACGACACCACCGCGCTATGGCGTGATCTGGCGCAGGTCCGCATGGGCGGGGCGGCGGCCGGCCTGAAATTCCCGGCCAAGGTGACGGCGTTGGACGGCAAGCTCGTCACGGTGCGCGGTTTTATGGTGCCGCTGAGCGATGCCGCCGCGCACAACCGCTTCATCCTGGCGGCGAATCCGGTCGCTTGTCCGGCCTGCCTCAGCCCGACACCGTCCAGCATGATCCATGTGCACAGCCAGATACCGCTGCGCGAATCGCAGGAACCGGTGATCCTGACCGGCACGCTGCGGCTGCGTCCCCTGGAAGGGCTGTTCTATAGCCTGGACAGTACGGAAGTCCGCTACGCCTGACCGATTGAACCGCCTCCGCTCTTCCGCGCGCGATGCGGGCGTGGGATGGTGCCGCTTGCGGCGGGACAAAGGCGGCGAGGGGCAGGGTGGCGGAGGTGTGGCGTGCGCTGGGGCTGTTCCTGGGCTTGTCGCTGTACGGCCTTCTGAGCGTGCCCGCCCCGCCCACCCTGCGCGTGGCCGAATTCACCATCGGTGCCCTGCTCGCCTTGGCCGTCGGCATTCGGCGCCCCGTGTACGTCCTTACCGGTCATGCGCTGAGCGATCCCGGTGCGGCCCGATGGGAACTGCCGGCCATCCTGGCGTTCACCTGGCTGCTGTGGGCGCCGACGACGCGGGGCGTGTGGGTCGGCTGGACGCCGGCCGACATGCTGCGTGATGTGGTGCCGCTTTTCTTTCTGTTCCTGCCGGTGTTCCTGGTGCCCCTGCTGCGCGCGGATGCCGACCGGGCTGCAAGGCTGCTGGCTTGGGGCATGATGATCGCCGGGGTCGGCTTCGCCCTGCGCTGGTGGAAGCAGGTGGGGTGGGGATTTGGCGCGGTCGGAACGCGGGTGATGGCCGATGGAGCGGCCTACCTGCTGAATGCGCCATCGGTCCTGTTCGCCGGCATCGCCCTGCCGTTGGCCGGATTTGGGCTGGCGGTGCGGGGCGGGTTGCTGCGCTGGTTGGGCGCTTTGGCGTGCCTTGCGGGCGGAGCCCTGTGCCTTGCGGCCCTGGCCGGCGCGGTGCATCGCATGGCGCTCGGCCTCGCGATGGTTGCTTTCCTTGCTGTTGCGCCGCGCTGGGCACGGTGGGCGCCGTTGGCGGCCGGGCTGGCGGCCCTGGTGTTGGCGGTCGCCCTTTTCGGAATGTCGGACGCGGTGCTCGGCGCCCTGCTGAAGGTGGCCGAGAAGACCCGGTTGGCTGGCGCCAACAGCCGGTGGGAGGAGGCCGCCGCGATGCTGGACCTCGCCGTGTCTTCGCCGGAGATCTTCCTGTTCGGCCATGGATGGGGCGCGCTGGTCGCCAACCCGGCGGTGGGCGGGTGGCGGGTGTCCTACACCCACACCCTGCCGACCTACGCATTGGCGAAAGCGGGGGCTTTGGGGCTGGTCGCACTGGCGGCCTATCTCGGAGCGTTTGCGCTGCGGGCTCTGGCGGCGCTGCGGCGGGATCCGACTCTGGGGTGGGCGGTGCTGCCCCCGCTGGTGATGGCGCTGTGCGCGCACACGAGTTTCAAGTATCTCGATACCGGGATTCTGTTGACCCTGATGCTTCTTGTCGCTGAGCGTAGGAACGCGTTGTCTTCGGCCTGACCGGAATGCATACTTTCGCGTGCTTTTCTGATGGGTTGGCTTTTCCGTCGTGCGCGATCAATCCATTCTGTTCATCAATCGCGTGTTTCCTCCGGATCGTGGCGCAACTGGGCGCTGCGTATCGGATTTGGCGGAACGGATGGCCGCGGCCGGCTGGCGTGTGACGGTGGTTGCCGATGGTTCCGGCCCCAGCGATGCGCCGCCCGGTGTCTCGGTGGTGCGCACCGGGTGCGACGTGCGCAGCGATGGCGCGCCGGGCGTGCTCGCCTATCTGCTCGCATTGCGCCGGATGACGGTGCGGGCCATGCGTCTGCCACGGCAGGACGTGGTGGTCACGATGACCGATCCACCGTTGCTGGCGCAGGTTGGCCCAGTGCTGGCCGCAAGGCACCGGGGCGCCTCGATTCATTGGTGCCAGGATCTGTATCCGGCCCTGTTGCCGGTGTTGGGAGTGAGGGTGTCAGGCCCGCTGTTCGGCGTGGCGGAGCGTGCGTCCGCCCTTGCCTTGCGCCATCACGACGCTGTGGTGACCATCGGCCGCTGCATGGCTCGGCGCATGGTGGCACTGGGCGTTCCGGGCGAGCGGATCACCGTCGTGCCCAACTGGGCAGACCCGCGCATTCATCCCGTGCCCCATGCAAACAACCCGTTTCGCCATCAGAACGGCCTTTGCGACGGCTTTATCGTTGCCTACTCGGGCAACCTTGGTCTGGCGCACCCGATGGACGGAGTCCTGGACGCGGCGGCGGAATTGGGCCGCACTGATCCCGATGTCGCCATTCTGGTGATCGGGGAGGGGCGCGGACTGCCGTCGCTTGTCGAAGCGGTGACTGCCCGTGGTCTCCGCAACGTCCGTTTCTTGCCCTTTCAGCCGGCGGAAGGGCTGTCCGAAAGCCTCTCGGCGGCCGATCTGCACCTTGCGACCATGGACCGGCGTGCCGAGGGTTTGCTGGTGCCGAGCAAGATTTCCGGCGCTCTGGCGGCCGGTCGGCCGTGCCTTTTCCTGGGACCCGCGGGCAGCGAGGCCGCTGCGCTGGTGTCCGGTTGCGGCCGGGTGCTCGATCCCCGCGACGGTCCGGGGTTGGCGGCGGCGGTGCGGGTTTACGCCCGCGACCCGGCCCTGTGCGCCGAGGAGGGCAGGCGGGCCGTCGCCACCGCATCCACCTGGAACGCCGATGCGGCAGCGCGAAGCTTCTCCGCGCTGGCGGAAGCGGTGCGGAAGCCTTCGGCACGTTCGATGAACGGGGGCGCTGGGCGGAGTTTGCCGCATGCCTGATGGTATTCTGGGGCTTCGCATGTCGGACGAGGCTCCGGCAGCCGTGGCGGGGCGGCAGTTGCGCGACTTTGTGCACACGCTGCGCGAGGGATGGGGGATTCTGCTGGGATGCATCGGGGTGGCGTTGCTGCTGGGCGTTGTCGCGATCCGCATCGTACCGGCTCAGCACACCGCCACCATGGTGGTGGGACCGACCGCGCGGTTGGGTGTTGCGGCCATGGGCGCGCGGCTGCCGGTTCTGAAGGGGTATGACATGGCGGCCGCTGCGGCGGAACCGGGACCGGGTGACGAGATTCTGTCGGACTTCGCCCGATATCTGGAACTGCTCAACTCCATTCCGGTAGCGGAACGGTTGATGGGCGATGTGGAGTTGTTGCGCGCCCTGTTCCCGGACCGGTGGGATGAGGAAAATGGACGCTGGCGCACGCCGTCCGGATTGGTGCCGTGGTGCAAGCGCCTGTTCCTGTCCATCGTGGGGCGGGAGGATTGGGTGGAGCCGGACGCCGAGCGCGTGGCGCGCGCGCTTCAGGATCGCATCGTTATCGAAACGATCCGCACCGGTCCGATGCGGCGGATCAGCTTGCGCCACACCGACCGCAACGTTGCGCTGCGTCTGCTGGGCACCGTCGCGGCGGCGACCGACGCCCATTTGCGGGCGGAGGCTTCACGACGCAGCGCCGCGCAGATCGCCTATGTCAGATCCCGGATGGCCGGCGTCACGGTGGCCGAGCATCGCCGCGCGCTCGCGGACCTGCTGTCGGAGCAGGAGCGCGTCGCCATGATGATCGAGGTGGACTTGCCGCTGGCCGCCGATACCATCGAATTTCCCGCCGCCGCCCGACTGCCGGATTGGCCGAATCCGCTGCTCATCGTGCCGATGGCGGGGCTGCTGGGTCTGTTCCTCGGCGCGCTGTTCCTATGTCTTCGCCGCGTGTGGCGGTCGGCCGCCGCTGTAACCGGAGCCGGGGAATGAGCAGGCCGCCAGTTCCGGTATCGGCAATTCCGGTAACGGTCGTCGTGATGACCCGGAACGAGGCGGCGAATCTGCTTCATTGCCTGCCACCGCTGAATCGCTTCGGCGAGCGGTTCGTGGTGGACAGCGCCAGCACCGATGGCACCGCCGCCATCGCCGAGGCCTGCGGCGCGACGGTCGTGCCGTTCCGCTGGAATGGCCTTTACCCGAAGAAGAAGCAGTGGTGCCTTGACAGATTGCCGTTTCGCTTCGACTGGGTGTTGTTCGTCGATGCGGACGAACGGGTGAGCGCGGAACTGGTCGACGAGATCGCGGACCTGATGGCCGCTGGGCCACGCCATGCCGGCTACTTCATCGTGGGCAGGCCGGTGTTTCTGGGGCGACGGCTGCGCTTCGGGGCGCGCAACTGCAAGCTGGCCTTGTTGGATCGGCGGCGCGCGCGGTTTGCACCCGTTCCCGACCTTGACGTCGCGGCCATGTGGGAGGTGGAAGGGCATTACCAGCCCACCATTGATGGACCGGTCGGACGCTTAAGGCATGCCGTGGACCACGCCGACGAAAAGCCCATTTCGGCATGGTTCGAGCGGCACAGCCGTTATTCGGATTGGGAAGCCGCGCTGCGCGCCGATGGCCGCATGGCAGCGCTGGTCGATCGCGAAGACGGCGTGCGGCGATGGCTGAAGCGGCTTCTGGATCGTGTGCCCTGCCGGCCGTTGCTGGTGTTTCTGCACGGCTACCTGCTGCGGCTGGGCTTCCTGGACGGCGGTCCAGGCCTGCACCACGCGCTGGCGCGTGCCTTCTACTACTGGCAGGTGGGCGTGAAGATCAGGGACGCGGAGCGGAGGGAGACGCTCCGCGCGCCGTAAAATCGAGGGTCTGCTTACGACTGGCCGGCGGGAGTCATTCCTCCTCGTCGGACGTCCTGTCGCCACCCAGCGCCTTCAGCAGGTCAAAGGTCCGCTTGCGCACCGACGCATCCTCGATCCGGTAATAGGCGCGCACCAGCTCCAGCGTCTCGCGTCGGGCCATGGACTCGAACTCCTCCGTCTCCGACGGGGGCATGTCGGGCGAGGGAGCGGTGAAGTGCTCCGGCGACGGCATGTCTTCGAAGAAATAGCTGACCGCCACGCCCAGGACCTGGGACAGGTTGAACAGCCGGCTGGCGCTGATTCGGTTGGAACCGCGTTCGTATTTCTGCAACTGCTGGAAAGTGATTCCGACCGCTTCGCCCAGCTTTTCCTGGCTAAGGCCAAGAAGCGTACGGCGCAGTCGCAGCCTCGCCCCGACATGGATGTCGATGGGATTGGGGCCCTCGCCGCGGCGCGACAGGGTGTGGGCGGGTGCGAGCTTGGTTTTGGTCGAACTCATAAATAGACCCTCAGTATGGAGGCGGTAAGCGCCACCAGGGAAATGGTTAGTTCAGAAAGTAAATTGTATGCAACTATTCGTGCGTATCAACACTTAGATGCGTGTTCCGACCCCCGAAACTTACGAAAGACATGATGTTTCCATGTCCTGGAAACGAAATTTCGCATACAGCTTCGGAATGTGTTTTCTCATCATCAATGCAAGCCATTGTAGACACCACAATGTTGCGTTCGCCCAGATTCCCTGCCCCATCAGTTCCTGCCGAATGATTGCCTGCTCCTTCCGGCCGCGCGACGCGTCTTGTTGCGACGCACCGCCGGGGGCGAAAACGCACAGCGGGATTCGCAACCGCAGCGCGTTGTGGTTGCCGTGCAGAACGGAAAGCGTGAAGGCATAATCGGCGGCCAGGGCGAAACGCAGGTCGAAACGCAAGCCGGGCACGGCTTTTCGGTGGTAAAGAATGGCCTGATGGTGGGTAAACATGCCCATCATGGCGAGCCGGTGGCTGCGCGCCGGCTTCTTGACGACTCGGCCGTCCGGCAGCCGTTCCAGCGCGTCGCCGTAGATCAGGCCGGCGTCGGGCGCCTCGGTGACGGCCTTTCCGAGTCGCGCCGTTACCTCCGGCCCGGCGAGCGTATCCCCGGCGTTGAGGAACAGCACATGGCTGGTCGTCGCGGCCTCCAGGGCGACGTTCATGGCGTCGTAAATCCCGCCATCGGGTGCGGATCGCCACCAGGTCATTTCCCCGCCGTGGCGGGCAAGCCATTCGGCGGTGCCGTCGGTGGAGGCGCCGTCCACCACGATCCAGTCGAAGTCCTGACACCGCTGAGCGCGCAGGCTGGCGCGGGTCGCAATCAATCCGGCCAAATCATTGCGCACGACAGTCAGTATGGCGATTTGAGCGGTCATCGCGCGATCACCGAAACCGACGCCGCCGTTATGGCGAGATGGCTGAGAATGCCGCCGATGTTCTTGGAGAATTCCATGAAGTCGAAGGGCTTGGGATCGCGCGGCACGACGATCAGCGAGCCCGGCGGAATAGCCTGCACGGTATGGTTCCAGGACGAGAGATGCAGGGGCTGCGCCCGCCCGTCCGGCAGGACCAGGAAAATGCGGTCCGTGTCGGCGTTGCGGGTCGGGCCGCCGGCCTCCCGCAGGTAATCGGAGGGTGTCTTGCCGCTGACGAACTGCGCGGCGGTGGGGTGCTGCACCTCGCCGGTCACGGTGACGGTCAGCGTGCGCTTCGGCACGATGATGCGGTCGTCCGGTTCCAGCAGCGTATCGAGTTCAGGCCTGCTGCGCAGGACCGCCGGGTCGGCTTCCACCACGATGCGGCCCAGCGGATCGATGCCGCGAAGCTGGGTGGCCGCCTGACGGGCCAGCCCGATCACGTCGGAGCGCGCAGCCTCGCCCTTTTCGACCTCGCGCGCCATCCATTGCTCCATCGCGCGCGCGTGCTGGTCGTTCTGCGCGCGCTCGCGCTGGCGTTCGCTTTCGCGCAGGAAGGCTGTGCCATAGGGATAGGCTTCGTCGATCAGGCCGCCGGCCCGGTCGATGAGCGATGACAGCGTCTCGCCGCGGGCGACGTCGTAACTGCCTGGGCGCCGCACCGCGCCGGTGATGGTGACCGCGCGCGCCTCCATCGCCTGGGCTGTGGGATTGATGCGGACCGCGTCGCCGGGGCCGACGGTCTGGCGGCCCGCTCCGGCGGCGGCAAGATCGACAAACCGCCGCGCACCGTTCGCCGCGGTCACCTCCACCGACCGCGGATCGGCCGTGGTGGAAAGCCCTCCGGCGGTTGCGATCAGAGCCTCCAGGCTTGCGGATTCCGCAACGGGGTAGGGGCCGGGATCGCGAACCGCGCCACGCACCTGCACGATGCGCTCGTTCAGAAGGGCGACAATGGAGGGTGCGACCGGCTCCACGTCATCGGCGGCCGCCGTGGCATCGGGGGACGACAGCAGGACGCGGACGCGCGTGGAGGAGAACAGATGCAGCCTGTCGCCGTCGGCCAGCACGCGGTTGGCCCGCCCGGCCACCACGTCCTGCGGCGAAAAGGGAATCAGGATGCGGGCGAGCGTTCGGCGGTCGAAACGCTCGATCACGCCGAGCAGCGGGTAGACGTCCCGCCTCAATCCGTCGCCGCCGCTCAGCGCGCTGCGCAGGGTGGCCCCACCGGCCAGGGAACGGATTCCGGGCCGACGGACATGGCCCTGCAACTCGTAATGGGGCTTGTCCGGTTCAAGAATGCCGTCACCGCTGCCCGAATACCCACCAGATGCGCCGCCGTAGGAGGGTTCCTCGGCCCCGCCGGCGGCGAGGGCGAGGCGATCCGGGGCGGCGCGGTCCGCCGACGGGTAGAATCCCGGGCGTGGCACACCGCCTAGCAGCAACGTCGAATGCTCCAGCGCAAAGACCAACAGGTCCGGCACCGCGTCGTAAAGCGGCGGGCAGGGCAGGCGGGAACCGGTCAACCCGGAAGCAGCACGCGCCTGCGCACCGCGGGCCAGAATACCGTCCGGCTGTGCCGCCAGCGCCCGAGCCAGCACGACCAAGCCCTGGCAAGCCTCGGCCTGCGGCGTTTTGGCGCCGCGCAGCAATTCCAGCACCGGTTCCGCGGTCAGAAAATCCACGTCGTCGGCGCTCAGCACATACAGCGTGTCGCCCTCCGCCAGGGGACGGCGGTCGCGTCCCTTCAGCACGGGGGCCAGATCGACCGGTAGCAGGCGGCGCGACTGGGTCATGGGATCGATGGTGGCCAGGACGGCGAAGGGCAGATACGGATGGGGGCCGACATCCGCCTTGCCGACCAGCGCGTTGATGCTCCGTGCCTTGGCCAGCGCGCGGGGACCAGGGCGCAGGACATGGCCGTCCAGCCGCACTTCACCCTTGCGGTCCTCCCGCACCGGTGTCAGCGCCAGCAGGTCGCCGTCGGTCAGCAGCGGGCTGGCGGTGTCGGCCAATTCCTCCGTCACCTCCTCGCCCATGGCGCCGATGGTGAACCGCAGCGCGCGGTGGACTCCGGGACGCAGCAAGCCGCCGGCCAGATCCTTCGCTGCGGCGACGGACAGGGAGGTGTGGTCGGGCGGCAGTTCGTAAATTCCGGGACGGTTCACCGGGCCGGACACCGCCAGGGTCGGTCCGATGGGCGGGACGAACAGCCGGTCGCCGTCGCGCAGGCGCAAGCCCGCGTTGGTGCCATGGCCTGCCACGAACAATTCATAAAGGTCGATGGACCGCGCCTCTTCCGCCGATCCGGCCCGGAACAGGCGGATGCGGCGCAAGGAGCCTGTCCGAGTAACCCCGCCAGCGGCGGACAGGGCATCGAGCAGTGTGGCGAAGGCACCAACCTCCTGCCGGCCGGGACGGTCCACGGCCCCGGTGATCAGGACACCGATCCGGCGAACCTCGGTGACGGAAACAAAGACGTCGGTGTTCGGGTGGGTGGCGGTGACCGCGTTCGTCAACTCGGCGCGCAGTTCCGCCAGAGTCAAGGCCTGGGCGACCACCGGGCGCACCTCGTCCACGGTCAGCAGTCCGGCGTGATCGACCACATAGCGTTTGCTGGAGGATTGCTGGCCGCGCAAAGTCACCAGCAACTCATCGCCCGGGCCGAGCGTGTAGTCCGCCTGCACCGCGCCCACGCTGCCGCGGGCGGCGGGTGGGCCGAACTGGTCATAACCGAACTGGCGCAACGACACTCCGGCTCGCGTCGAGTAGGCGGCCTCGATGGGGGAGAGGGTGGTCGAGTCCTGCGATGCGCCTGGCAAATTCCAGGCATGAGAGGGCGAGCGCACCGGCTCGACGGCCGACGCGGCGCACACCCATAGCATCAGCGCCGCCAGCGGCACCAACCGGGCGAACATTCCGCACGCACCAGCAATCATAAGTAATCAAGATTAGTTTCTGTGCGCCCTCGCTAGGGGCTTGGCAGGCATCTGCATACTGATGCGTGCATTTCTTTGAAAATGCAATCCGTGTGCATTGGTGGAGAGCTGAAATTTGCCGCTCCGTCCCATGGCGCGGCTGTTTATGATGCGAGCCATGCCGTCCAAGGGCGGATGGTGTGGCACTCTCGCCAAACCGCTCCGGCCCACTGAATTCGGAGCGTCCTCGTAAGGTTCTGAAGGCAGGCGCAAGCGTGATCATCGTCTACAGCGAGGACCATCGGTTCCAAGCCGGCCGGTCGGAATTGAACGACGGCCAACTGGTCCCCTGCTACGAGAAGCCGGCGCGTGCCGACATCATCCGCACCCGCGTTGAATCCGCCGGACTCGGTCCTGTCGTGGAGCCGGATGCCCACGGCGTGGAACCGCTGGTGCGCGTTCATGACGCTGCCTTTCTGGAATTCCTGCGCACCGCCTGGGAGCAATGGCTGGCGGAGCATGGCGACTGGGACGCGTTGCCGCTGAATTGGCTGGCGCCGGGTATGCATCGGCGGGTCGTTCCAAAGAGCATCGACGGGAAGCTTGGCTATTATTCCTTCGATGCTGGGACGCCGATCACGGCGGGCACCTGGAAGGCTGCGACCGCGGCGGCCGATGTCGCGCTGACCGGGGCCGACCGGCTGCGGCTTGGCGATCGGGGCGCCTTCGCGCTCTGCCGTCCCCCTGGGCATCATGCGGGCCATGCCTTTTATGGCGGCTACTGCTTTCTGAACAACGCGGCCATCGCGGCGCAGAGTCTGCGCGACGGCGGGGCACGGCGCGTCGTGGTGCTGGACGTCGACTACCATCATGGAAACGGCACGCAGGACATATTCTGGGAGCGGAACGACGTCCTGTTCATCTCGCTGCACGCCGATCCGGTTCAGGAGTTTCCCTACTTCAGCGGCCACGCCGACGAGACGGGCGCCGGCGCGGGCGAGGGGTTCAACCTGAATCTTCCGCTGCCCTGGGGCACCAGCTGGGATGGATACGCGGTGGCGTTGGATGCGGCCGCCCGACAAATTGCGGGTTTCGGCGCGGATGCGCTGGTGATCTCGCTGGGTTGCGACACCTTCGGGGGTGATCCGATCTCGCGTTTCCGGCTGCTGTCCGAGGATTTCCTGCGCATGGGGGAGGCGATCGGCCGCATCGGCCTGCCGACCCTGTTCGTGATGGAAGGCGGCTATGCGGTGGACGACCTGGGCATCAACGTTGCCAACGTGCTGTCGGGCTTCAACGGCGTGTCGGCGTAACGGTTTCCCGCCGTTGCGTTGCCGCCGCTACCGAAGGGGTGTAAATTACCCCCATCGGCGCGGATCGCGCAGGACTCGCGGACCATGATCACGGCCATGATCACGGGTGTGTCATCGAATGCTCTGTTCGGGCTGCCGCAACTGCGAGCCGGCCGGCCGAAGGGCGTCCAGGCGGTGGACGGGCAGGCTGAGCGCACCCAGAAGGCCGGTGCGCAGCGTGCGGACGGGCAGGACGCGAACGGGCAGAACGGCGTCCAGACACCCGACCAGCAACAGCAAATCCAGGAACTCCAACGCGTCGACATCAGCGTCCGCCAGCACGAGGCGGCGCATCAGGCGGCGGGCGGTCCTTACGCGGGAGGGGCCTCCTTCACCTACACGCGCGGGCCGGACGGGAAGAATTACGCCACCGCGGGCGAAGTGCCCGTGGACACCAGTCCGGAACGCGATCCGCAGGCCACCGTCCGCAAGATGGAGACGGTCAAGGCCGCAGCCCTGGCACCCGCCGACCCGTCGCCGCAGGATCTCCGCGTCGCCCAGCAGGCCGATGCCACGAAGGCCCAGGCGCAGCAGCAGATGCGCGGCAGCGAATCCGGTCAAGGCGGGCCGGCTGTCGGCGGTCGGTTTGGCAATGGTCCATTGGGTGGTCTGTTGGGCGGTGCCGAGGCCAGTTCCGGGAGCGATGCTTCCGGAATCACCGACGCTGGAAGCAGCACCGCCGCCCCGGCGCTGGCTGCGCGCGGAGCGGCGGCGTATGGGGCGGCGTTCGGCCTCGGGCGTCGTGTCACGTCGGCCGGGATCACCGTCTGACGATCAACGGCGCAAGTTTAGCGGCGTATTGGGGTTTCGCCGTCCAGCGTCAGCAGCGGGCCATACAACTCCGGCCGGCGGTCGCGGAACACCCCCCAGGAGGCGCGCTGCGCCGCGATGCGGTCCAGGTCGAAGGACGCCGTCAGCACCGTCTCGCTCTCCCGGTCGGCCTGCTCGACCAGCTCACCGGTCGGGCCGGCGATGAAGGACGATCCATAGAAGGTGATGGCGCAGGTCTCTCCCTGCTCCTTTCCGACGCGGTTGGAGGCGACCAGGGGCATCAGGTTGGCGCCGGCATGGCCCTGCATGACGCGGGTCCAGTGCGCCTGGCTGTCGAGCGAGGAGTCCTGCGGCTCCGACCCGATGGCGGTGGGGTAGAGAAGGATTTCCGCCCCCTTCAGCGCCATGGTGCGGGCCGTCTCCGGAAACCATTGGTCCCAGCAGATGGCGCAGCCGACCGTGGCGTAGCGCGTCTTGTAGACCTGGAATCCGGTGTCGCCGGGGCTGAAATAGAACTTTTCCTGATAGCCGGGACCATCAGGAATGTGGGACTTGCGGTAGACGCCCAGGACCGTGCCGTCCGCGTCGATCATGGCCAGGGAGTTGTAGTAGGCGTTCCGCGCCCGCTCGAAGAAGCTGGTGGGAATCACCACCGACAGCTCACGCGCCAGCGCGCTCATCCGCGCGATGACCGGATGATCCTCCACCGGGTGGGCGAGGGCGAACAGGTCCTGCTTCTGGTCCTTGCAGAAATAGGGAGTCTCGAACAGCTCCTGCGGCAGGATGATCTGGGCACCGCGCGCGGCCGCCTCGCGAACGAGGCGCTCGACGCCGCTCACGTTGGCCTCGCGGTCCCAACTGCAGGCCATCTGGGTGGCGGCAACGGTGACGGTGCGTCCGGTGGTGGGGCGCATGGTGGCGATGCTCCTGTGCTCTCGTGTGCTGCGGTGATGCCGTGCGGCGGCTCTGTGCGGGTCGATGGCAGGCCTTGTTTGAACGCGAAACGCATACGGCGCAACCGTTCTTGCGGCATGACAGCGCCTTTTCACAACACCTTCAAGGGATTGATGGGGTGCCTGAAAGACTGCGAAGTAAATTGGTGCGGCCGATCATTACGTCCAGGCAAGCATACCCAAGTATGTTGCATTGAGCGATGAATCCGGACTGTCGTCCCACCGATTCATGCCGTTGGACGCAATGTTCCCAACCGATATTGTTTCTGCGTAATATGCTTAGTGTTCATAAGGAAGTTCTTGTAATTTCGTGCGTGTGAAATATGTGTGCGCATTTCCTTTACGATCTATCCGCGCATAGATATGATCGGGGAAGTTGATTTCCGATGCTCGATACGAGGGCGGACGCCGATCGAGGCGCACTGCCGAACGGCTGCTGAGAGATTGTCTTTATGGACGCGCGTTTCAAGAGACAGGACCCGAGGTCGGCTTTCGTCGAGGCGGAGGAGATCGACGCCGCGCCGGGAACGGAAAACAACCTGGCCTATGTGGCGCGCGAGGTGCACCGCGCCTATGCCCGCGCGCTGCAGACGCGGATCACCAATCATGGCGTCAGCATGGGCCAATGGTACTTCCTGCGCGCCCTGTGGATGGAAGACGGGCTGACCCAGCGTGAACTCAGCCAGCGTGTCGGCATGATGGAGCCCACCACCGTCACCGCGCTGAACAACATGGAACGTTGCGGGTTGGTCGAGCGCGTCCGGAACATCCACGACCGGCGCAAGGTGAACATCTTTTTGACGCCGAAGGGAAAGGCGTTGCGCGACGACATCCTGCCCTGCGCCGACGAGATTGCGGAACTGGCCATTCGCGGCATTCCGCAGAAAGACGTCGTGGCTGCCGTCGGAGTGCTGCGCCGGGTTTCAGCCAACCTCGGCAGCCTGCCATTCATGGACGCGGACGACGATCTGGCCTGATCCCTCCAACCGGCTCCTCGGTCAATCGTCCAGGTCGGGAGGCGGTGGCAGGCTGGCGCCGGTCAGGTTGGCACCGGTGAAGCGTGCGTCGCGGATGTTCGCGTCGCTCAGGATCGCGCCGGTCAGATCGGCGTTGGTGAAGTCGCAGCCCGCCAGATTCGCACCGCGCATGTTGATGCGCACGCACGATGCGCCGACGAAGGCGCAGCCGGTCAGGTTGGCCGCCCAAAGCCGTCCGGTCGGCTTGCCGTCGGGACCCTTGATGTCCACCCAGCCGATGCCCGCTCCGTCAAATCTCGCTCCGCTCAAGTTGGCGCCGCGCAGCGTCGCTCCGTCCAGGATCGCGCCGGTGAAGTCGCTGTTGGACAGGTCGGCGTTGGATATGTCGCACATGATCAGCAGCGCATCGCGCATCTTGGCGCCGGTGAGATTAACGCCCTTCAGGTTGGCGCCGGACAGGTTCACGCCATGCAGGTCGATGTGCGACAGGTCGGCGCCG
>JAEZPL010000076.1 GCA_023413605.1 Pseudomonadota bacterium | reverse complement strand
CTGTCAGCCCTGCTCGACGGCAGCGGCGCGGAGCCTCTGGAGCGCATCGCCGTGCCGGGCGGCCCCGACAACCTGAGCAGGACCCCGGACGGCCGGATCCTGGCGGCGGCGCACCCGTCGCTGTTCGCGCTGGCCCTGCACCGCTACGGCCTGCCGGGCGGAACGACCGCGCCCACCCGCATCGTCGCGCTGCGCCCGGACGGTGCGGACGTCCTGCTGGACGACGACGGGCGCGGCCTGTCCGCCGCCACCGTGGCCGCCGGATGGAAGGACCGGATCATCGCCGGGTCGGTGATGTCCGACCGGCTGCTGCTGTGCGACGGTGGGTCCAGCGATGCAAGCCGATCATCAGTGCCGGCAGGACAACCAGCGCCGAAATGACGGTGAACAGGATGGCGATGGCCAGCAGGATGCCCATGCTCGACAGCCCGCGGTGGCCCGATATGGCGAGCGTCGCGAAGGCCGTGCTGGTGGTCAGGGCGGCGACCAGGACGGCCATCGGCGTGCTGGTCTTCAGCAGCTCCACGCCGTAATTGGTCCCGGCCACCTCCTCGCGCTCCAGGGCCCGGCCACGGGCGACCATGTGGATGCTGCTGGACACGCCGAGCGCGAACAGCAGCGGGATCACGATCACGTTCGCGAAGTTGAAGGGGATGGACAGCAGCCCGGCCACCGCCATGGTCCACAGGGCGGCCACGGTCAGCGGGGCCAGCGTCATCAGCACGGCCGACAGGCTGCGCTGCACCACCAGCAGAAGCAGGACCATCAGGACCACCGTCAGCCCCGTCGCCTCGATGAAGGAGCGCAGGACGATCCGCCCGGCCTGCGTCACCGTCACCGGCGCGCCCGTCGCGTGGGGGGCGACGGCCAGCACGGCCTCGGCGAAGCGGGCCATGTCGCGGCTGTCGGAGATGTCGTGGGTGGGCAGCACCTCCACCCGCGCCTGCCCGTCCGGCGCCACCCAGCGACGGCGGAGGGATTCGGGAATGTCGGCGATGGTCACCGGCCGTTCCACCTCCAGCCCCTCGCGCAGGCGGTCGAGCAGCGGCGGGATGCCGCCGGTCAGCGCGTGGTCGAGCGTCGCCAGCGCCTCGGCGTCCTGCACCGGGATGCGGGCCAGCGCCTCGGCGAAGCGATGGGCGGCGGCGCGCGTCTCCGGCGGCCCCTCCTTCCCGTCCGCGTAGCGCGTCAGCACGGTGCGCAGGTTTCCCACGGCCTCCGCCCGCTGTTCGGGCGTCAGGGGAGTGTCGGAGGGCGGGGCGGCGAGGCTCGGCCCCAGCAGCAGCGCCATGTCGCCGATGATCTCCAGCTTCTCGTCCTGGTTCTTGGGGATGAAGCTGTCCAGCGTGCGGACGCCGCCCACCTGATCGTTCCCGCGCAGCCGGTCGGCCACGGCCTGCGCGGCGGGCAGATCGGGTTCCAGGATGTTGATGGAATAGGGAGACGTCCGCGACTCGCCCGCGAGCGACCGGTAGGTCTGCACCGCCTCCGTCTTCGGATCCTGAAGGTTCAGCGGGTTCACGTCCAGCCGCACCAGCGGCAGCGCCGCCAGGGACCCCAGCACCGTCGCCGCGGAAAGCGCCAGGACGAGGCTGTTGTTCCGCGTCATCCAGGTGGCGAAGCCGCGGTTCTCCCGCTCGACCTTCACCACGCCGGGACCGGGGGGCAGCAGGATGAACAGCGCCGGCAGCAGGGTCAGGCTGATGACCAGCGCCACCGCCATGCCGAGGGCGGAGATCACGCCGAATTCCGCCAGCCCCAGATATTCGGTCGGCACGAAGGACAGGAACCCGATGGTCGCGCAGATCGTGCTGAGCGTCAGGGCCGGGCCGACGGCCCGCGCCGCCGCCAGCACCGCGGCGCGGGGGGACTGGCCGCGTCGCAACTCCTCCTGGTAGCGCAGGCCGAGATGGCTGCCGAAATCGTCGCCCAGCCCGAAGAACATGACCGCGCAGGTGACGGAGATCAGGTTCAGCCGCCCCACCACGACCGCCGCCAGCCCGGCGTTCAGCGTCAGGCCCAGCAGCAGCGTCACCATCATGCAGAGGATCATCCGCCACGACCGCATGCCGGTGACCAGCACGGCCGACACCAGGACGAAGGACAGGATGGTGGCGAGGCCCGCCGTGTCCGCCACCGTGTCCAACTCCGTCTGGCGAAGCGCGACGGCCCCGGTGACGCGGGCGTCCACGCCCAGCCCCGCCGGTTCCCCCTTCAGCGTGTCGATGGCGCTGCGCACGGCGTCCACGGCCGGCCGGCCGCGCCCGAAGGCGGCGTCCCCGAACACGGGCCGCGCCGTGACGAAGCGCCGGTTGCCGAACCGGTCGCCTTCGTTCAGCTTGACCAGCCCGCTCCACGACACCGGCTTCGGGTCGCCGGCCGCCACGCTCTCGGCCGAGGCGGACAGGCGGCCGATCAGGTCAGTCAGGGCGACCGGCGCGTTCTCGCCCGCATGCCCTAGCACGAGGTCGAACATGCCCGCGAGGCCGTGCAGGTTCGGCGCCTCGTTCAGGGTTCCCAGCGCCGCCTGCGCGCCGGCCAGCCGCGTGGACAGATCCTGTAGCGCCGACGTGTCCAGGAACAGCAGTCCATAGCGGCGGAAATAGGGGTCGGCGGAAGGCACCTCCACGTCCGACAGCGCGTCGGGGTGCTCGCGCATCAGTTCGGCCA
>JAEZPL010000040.1 GCA_023413605.1 Pseudomonadota bacterium | reverse complement strand
AGATGCGGTCCGACATGGCCAGGGCTTCCTCCTGGTCATGGGTGACGTAGATGATCGTCGCGCCCGTCTCGCGGTGCAGGCGCTTGATCTCGTACTGCATGTGCTCGCGCAGCTTCTTGTCGAGCGCGCCGAGCGGTTCGTCCATCAGGATGACCGAGGGCTGGTAGACGAAGCAGCGCGCCAGCGCCACGCGCTGCTGCTGCCCGCCCGACAGCTCCTTCGGGAAGCGCCCGGCGAGGTGGTCCAGGTGGACCATCTCCAGCGCCTCCTTCACGCGCCGGTCGGCGTCGGCCGCGGCCACGCCGCGCATGCGCAGGGGGAAACCGATGTTCTCCGCCACAGTCAGGTGCGGGAACAGCGCGTAGTGCTGGAAGACCAGCCCGATGTCGCGCTTGTGGACCGGGGTGCGGGTTTCGTCGTGCCCGTCGATGAGGATGCGCCCACCGCTCGGTTCGACCAGCCCGCAGATCATCTGCAGAAGCGTGGTCTTGCCCGATCCCGACGGGCCGAGCAGCGTCAGGAACTCGCCCGCCGGAACCTCCAGGCGGGTGGGCTGCAGGGCGACGACAGGGCCGTAGCTCTTGGTCAGGCCGTCGACCAGCAGCTTCGGCATCGCGGCCTGAACGGCGGACGGGGCCGGCGTGGAACGCGCCGTTGCGAGCGGTGAGAGCATGGCAACGAGTCTCCTATTCAGACGGTCGGGCTTAGCCGAGGATCCAGGCGTTGAAACGCTCGTTCATCTTCGACCGGTTGGCGCCCCACCAATCCTCCTTGGCGATGGTCATCACCTTCAGGTTGTCCTCATAGGTCGGCAGCGCCTGGGCGCGGTTCTTCGGGATGTGCTTGTAGGCGTCGAGGTTGGCCGGGCCGTAGGCCAGCACCTCGGTGAAGGCCGCCTGACGGGCGGCGTCGCCGCAGAACTTGATGAACTGGCGGGCGGCGTCGGCGCGCGGGTTGCCCTTGGGAATGCCCCAGCCCTCGATGGAGTAGAGGCCCTGGTTCGAGGCGATCTTCTCCGGGGCGCCGCCATCGATCACGGCCTGGGCGCGGGCGTTCCACAGCGCGATCATGTCGACCTCGCCGCTCTGGATCAGCTGGCTGGACTGGGCGCCGCCGGTCCACCAGACCGCGATGTGCTTCTTGATGCGGTCCAGGCTCTTGAAGGCGCGGTCCACGTCCAGCGGGTAGAGCTGGTCGAGCGGCACACCGTCGGCCAGCAGCGCCTGCTCCAGCGTGTCGATGGGGTTCTTGCGCAGCGAACGGCGGCCCGGGAACTTCTCGACGTTCCAGAAGTCGGCCCAGGACTGCGGGGCGTTGTCGGCGAACTTGTCGGCGCGGTAGCCGAGGATGGTCGAATAGACGTCGGTGCCCATCCAGTGCGAGGTCAGCGCCTCCGGCATCAGGCCGGGGACGTCGGCGGCGCCGAAGTTCAGCGGCTCCAGCAGGTTCTGCTTCATCAGGATGTCGCGGGCCGACAGGGTCAGCGTGCAGACGTCCCAGGTGTAGGACTTCGTCTCCACGATGGCCTTGAACTGGGCGGTCGGCTCGGCCTCGCGGGCGACGTTGACGACCTTGATGCCGGTCGCCTTTTCGAACGGGTCGTAGAAGGCCTTGCGGAAGGCCGGGCTGTAGGGGCCGCCCGGATCGGCGACGGTGATCTGGGTGGTGGAGGCCGAGGCCGAACGGATCATCGACGCGGGCAGGGCCGCGCCCAGGGCGACACCGGCAGCACTCTTCATCAGGCTGCGGCGGTTCATGGAAAGGCCGGAAGTCTTGCTCATGTTTTTGTGCTCCCTGTTTGTTGGCCGGGCGTCTCTTTGCCCGGGAATCCGACTCTTCTTTAAATCTGTTTGTTCACATCCGGATTAAGGCGGCGGATTAAGACCCGGCGGTGGCAGCTCCCCGGCGCGGAGGAGGCGCGGGGGGCGCCACCGCCGTCATCTCACCGGCCTCAGGCGCGGCGGGCGGCGCGCTTGGCCAGGAAGGCTTCCATCATGCGGGCCGGCTCGCCGGAGGCGTAGGCCTCGCGCTGGATGCGCACGCCGGCCTGCAGGCTGTCGCGGAAGGTGGCCTCGGTCATCTCGCGGAAGCGCTGCTTGTTCAGGCGCATGGCGACCGGCGGCTTGGCGGCCAGTTCCTCGGCCAGGGCCAGGGATTCGGCCATCACGCGGTCCTGCGGGACGATGCGGTTGATCAGGCCGATGGCGTGGCTTTCCTCCGCGTCCATCAGGCGGCCGGTCAGGGTCAGGTCCATGGTGCGGGCCAGACCGATCATCTCCTTCATGATCCACGGGCCGGTGGTGCTGGCGATGCCGGAGTTGATTTCCGGCTGGCCCATGCGCACGCCCGGATGGCCGATGCGGAAGTCGCCCAGCAGCGCGACCTGGAAGGCCGAACCGGCGGCGATGCCGTTCAGCGCCACGATCAGCGGCTTCGAGAGGGTGCGCATGCGGTGGTACAGCCGCTCCCACTCGCCGACCCACTCCTCGGCCCGGTCGGCGTCGAAGGTCTTGGTCTCGTTCAGGTCCTGTCCGGCACCGAAGGCGCGGTCGCCGGCGCCGGTGAGGATGATCGCGCGGACCTCGGCATTCTCTTCGAAGCGGTCGAACGCCGCCACGAGGTCGTTGCGCATCGCCCGGTTCCAGGCGTTCAGGATCTCCGGACGGTTCAGCGTGATGATGCCGACCGGCCCCCGCACCTCGGTGAGGATGAAATTGGACACTTTCCGCTCCTGTCGAAAGTCGTTCCGCCTGTCGCGGAGCGCGCCGTGGCGGGGCGCTCCGTGTTGGCGCATTGTATTGTAATGCAATACTTGGTATTGAATAGCTTGGCTTGCTTTGTTAGGCCTGTCAACGGTATCTCTCACCAAAAAAGACTCAGGGACGAACGCATGGCACCGCGCCGCTCACCCACCACGCCCACCGCGCCCGATGCCGGCGACCTTTCCGGCGGCGGCAATGGCCGTTCGTCCGACCCGTTGATGGTCATGTCCGTGGAGAAGGCGTTCCGCGTGTTGCAGGCGTTCGACGCCACGCACCCGACCTTGAGCCTGACGCAGGTCGCGTCGGTGGTCGGCATGGACAAGAGTGCGGCACAGCGTTTCACCCACACGCTGGAAAAGCTGGGCTACCTGCGCAAGGACCCGGACACCAAGCGGTTCGAGCTGACGGTCAAGACGCTGGATCTCGGGCACCATTACCTGCACAGCAGCGCGCTGGTGGAGCGCGCGATGCCGTACCTGATGCATCTCAGCAAGACGACCGAGGAGACGATCAATCTGACGGTTCTGGACGACACGGAAATCGTCTTCGTGTCACGCTTCATGAGCCGCCACGTCCTGAACACCGACGTGATCACCGGCACGCGGATGCCGGCCTACTGCACGGCGCCGGGCATCGCGATCCTGTCGCGGCTGCCGGCCGCGGAGGCCGCCGGCCTGCTCGACCGCTCTGACCTCCAGGCCTATACCCCGCACACCACGTGGCGGCGCGAGGATCTGCTGGCGAAACTGGAGCGCGCCGCCGCGGTCGGCTACGCCACGGCGTTCGAGGAGTATTACCACGGCGACCTGTCGGTCGCGGCGGCGATCATCGGTTCCACGGGGGAACCGGTCGGCGCGCTGAACATCGCCGTCTCCCGCGCCCGGTTCACCCCGCAGGAGGCGGAGGAGAAGTTCGCCCCCCTGGTCGTTGCCGCCGCCGGTTCGGCCTCGCATGGTGGCCGCGTTCCGAAAAGCCCTTCGCCCATGCGGGGCGCGTAGCGGCGGGGGAGGCGGAGTTTACAGCGGCAGTTTACAGGGGCAGGGGGCCGTCGTTCTTCACCTCCTCCATCACCGCGTAGGTGCGGGTTTCGCGGATGCCGGGGAGGGGGAGGAGCACGTCGCCGAGAAATTGGCGGTAAGCCGCCATGTCCGCCACACGCGTTTTCAGCAGATAGTCGAATCCGCCGGCCACCATGTGGCACTCCAGCACTTCGGGCGCGTGGCGCACCGCCTGGGCGAATCGGTCGAACACGTCGGGGGTGGTCTTGTCGAGCGACACCTCCACGAATACCAGCAGGCCGAATCCCAGCCGCTGCGGGTCCAGCCGCGCGCCGAAGCCCGCGACGTAGCCTTCCTTCTGCAAACGGCGCAGCCGTTCCCCCGTCGTGGTCGGCGACAGGCCGATCTGTTCCGCCAGATCGACGGCGGAAATCCGCCCGTCGATCTGAAGGATCGAGAGGATGCGTCGGTCCATCTTGTCCAGGTCCGCCATTTTTCCGCTCCAAAGCCTATTTGGCCGTGTTTACGACGGAAAAATTATGAAAACAACCGTGGAAGCACGGAGGGTTCCCGGATAGTCTTGGGATGTCGCGCCGGAACAAGCACCGGCAAGAATCGGGCGGAGCGCGACGCAGAGATTCGGGATTGGGGTAGAGACACCGTGACCATCTGTACTGGCCTTCCTTTGGCCCGCCGCCGACAGCCCTTTGCGGCCAAAGAACTCGCAGGGCGTCGGTAAGCCATGACCGGGACGACGCTGAGCAACAGCCGCATCCTTCTCCTCGGCGCCGGGCGCATGGGGGCCGCGATGCTGCGCGGCTGGCTCGCGCAGGGCGTGCCGGCCGGGGCCGTCACCGTCATCGACCCGCATCCGACGCCGGAGCTTCAGAGCCTTGCCGAAACGTCGGGCCTGCGCCTGAATCCCGCCGAGGCGGGGCCGGTCGACGTGCTGGTGGTCGCGGTGAAGCCGCAGATGGTCGAAGCCGCCGCGTCCGACATTCAGGGGATGCTGTTTCCGACGACGCTGGTCGTGTCGATCATGGCCGGCAAAACGCTGGCCGACCTGCACCGGCTGTTCCCGGCTGCCGGGTCCTTCGTGCGCGCCATGCCCAACCTTGCCGCCGCCGTCGGGCGAGGAGCCACGGTCGCGGTGGCCGATCCGGACTGTCCCGCGGGGGAGGTTGAGCGGGCGCAGGCCCTGCTGACCGGCGTCGGCAGCCTGGAATGGCTGGCGGACGAGGCCCAGGTGGACGCGGCCACCGCTGTCTCCGGCTCGGGTCCGGCCTATGTCTTTTATCTCGTGGAATGCCTCACCCGCGCCGGGATCGAGGTGGGGCTGCCCGCCGACGTGGCGCAGCGCCTGTCGCGCGCCACGGTGGAGGGGGCCGGGGAACTGCTGCGCGTGACCGGGCAGCCGGCCGAGGAGCTGCGGGCCAATGTGACCTCGCCGGGCGGCACGACCGCCGCCGGCCTGTCGAAGCTGATGGCCGACGGCACGCTCCAGGACCTGCTGAACGCCACGGTGCAGGCCGCGGCCCAACGCGCGGCGGAACTCGGCGGGTCGGGCACGGGGCGCTGACGCCCCCCTCGAACAGCTTTTCTTAGAAGACTTCAGCCCGATCCGGGCTTGCCGAACAGAGCGGACGACACCGATGACCAGCACCATCAACCTCACCGAATCGATGCCGGCCGCCGGCAGTCGGGCCACCACGCCGCCCCCCTTCGCGTCGTTCGCCAAGCCAATCCGGCCGCAGAGCGAGCTGCGGCAGGCGATCACCGCGGCCTATCGCCGGCCGGAGACGGAATGCCTGCCGTTCCTGATCGAGCAGGCGACGCTGTCCCCCGCCGTCACCCTGGCGGCGGAGGAAACCGCCCGCAAGCTGATCGCCGCGTTGCGCGCCAAGCCGCTGGGACGCGGCGTGGAAGGGCTGATCCACGAATACCGGCTGTCCAGTCAGGAAGGGCTGGCGCTGATGTGCCTGGCGGAGGCGCTGCTGCGCATCCCCGACGCCGCCACGCGCGACGCGCTGATCCGCGACAAGCTGGCCGGCGGCGACTGGCAGTCGCACCTGGGCAACAGCCCATCGCTGTTCGTCAACGCGGCCACTTGGGGCCTGCTGATCACCGGGAAGCTGACCGCGTCGGTCAACGAGCAGGCGCTGTCCTACGCGCTGACGCGCATGATCGCCCGCGGCGGCGAGCCGCTGATCCGCAAGGGCGTCGACATGGCCATGCGGATGATGGGCGAGCAGTTCGTCACCGGCCAGACCATCCAGGAGGCGCTGGAGAACAGCCGCAAGATGGAGGCCGAGGGCTTCCGCTACTCCTACGACATGCTGGGCGAGGCGGCGATGACGGCGGCGGACGCCGCCCGCTACTACGCCGATTACGAGCAGGCGATCCACGCCATCGGCAAGGCCTCCGCCGGGCGCGGCATCTACGAAGGGCCGGGCATCTCCATCAAGCTGTCGGCGATTCACCCGCGCTATTCCCGCGCCCAGGCCGACCGCGTGATGGAGGAACTGCTGCCGCGGGTGAAGGACCTCGCCCTGCTGGCGCGCCGCTACGACATCGGCCTGAACATTGACGCGGAGGAGGCGGACCGCCTCGAACTCTCGCTCGACCTGATGGAATCGCTCTGCTTCGACCCCGATCTGGCGGGCTGGAACGGCATCGGCTTCGTCGTGCAGGCCTACGGCAAGCGCTGCCCCTACGTCATCGATTTCCTGATCGATCTGGCGCGGCGCAGCGGCCACCGGCTGATGATCCGCCTCGTCAAGGGCGCCTACTGGGATGCGGAGATCAAGCGCGCCCAGGTGGACGGGCTGGAGGACTTCCCGGTCTACACCCGCAAGATCTATACCGACGTGTCCTACGTCGCCTGCGCGCGCAAGCTGCTGGGCGCGCCCGACGCGGTGTTCCCGCAGTTCGCCACCCACAACGCCCAGACTCTGGCCACCATCTATGAAATGGCCGGTTCCGACTTCCAGGTCGGGAAGTACGAGTTCCAGTGCCTGCACGGCATGGGCGAGCCGCTGTACAAGGAGGTGGTCGGCCCGCTCAAGCGGCCCTGCCGCATCTACGCACCGGTCGGCACGCATGAGACGCTGCTGGCCTATCTGGTCCGCCGCCTGCTGGAAAACGGCGCCAACAGCTCCTTCGTCAACCGCATCGCCGACAAGTCGGTGCCGATCGACGACCTCGTTGCCGATCCGGTGGCGGTCGCGCGCTCCATTGCGCCGGTCGGCGCGCCGCACGCGCTGATTGCGCTGCCCGCCAACCTCTACGCGCCGGAGCGGGCGAACTCCGCCGGCCTCGACCTGTCCAACGAACGGGAACTGGCCCGCCTGTCGGACGCGCTGGCGGCCAGCGCGCAGGTCGCCTGGACCGCCGCACCGCTGCTGGGTGATGGCTCGCGCGGCGGCACGGCCCGCCCGGTGCTGAACCCGGCCGACCACCGCGACGTGGTGGGGCAGGTGATCGAGGCGACGCCGGAGGTGGTGGAGGCCGCCTTCCGGCAGGCCGTCGCCGCCGTCCCGTCCTGGGCCGCCCTTGCCCCCGCGGAGCGCGCCGCCTGCCTGTTCCGCGCGGCGGACATCATGCAGGCGCGCATGCCGACCCTGCTGGGCCTGATCGTGCGCGAGGCCGGAAAGTCCCTGCCCAACGCCATCGCCGAGGTGCGCGAGGCCATCGACTTCCTGCGCTATTACGGCGCGCAGGTGCGCGACCGCTTCGACAACGCGACCCACCGCCCGGTCGGGCCGGTGGTCTGCATCAGCCCGTGGAACTTCCCGCTGGCCATCTTCTCCGGCCAGATCGCCGCGGCGCTGGCCGCCGGCAACCCGGTGCTCGCCAAGCCGGCGGAGGAAACCCCGCTGATCGCGGCGGAAGGCGTGCGCATCCTGCGCGAGGCCGGCGTTCCGGATGCTGCGGTTCAACTGCTGCCCGGCGCGGGCGAGGTGGGCGCGGCGCTGGTCGGCAACGCGGACACGCGGGCGGTGATGTTCACCGGCTCCACCGAGGTCGCTCGGCTGATCCAAAAGCAGCTGGCCGGGCGCCTGTCGCCGGACGGCGCGCCGATCCCGCTGATCGCCGAGACGGGCGGCCAGAACGCCATGATCGTGGACAGCTCGGCGCTGGCGGAGCAGGTGGTGGGCGACGTGATCGCCTCCGCCTTCGACAGCGCCGGCCAGCGCTGCTCCGCCCTGCGCATCCTGTGCTTGCAGGAGGACGTGGCGGACCGCGTTCTCGCCATGCTGAAGGGCGCCATGAAGGAACTGCGCGTCGGCAACCCCGACCAGCTTCTGACCGACATCGGCCCGGTCATCACGGAGGAGGCGCAGGCCACCATCGAGCGCCACATCGCCGGCATGCGCGCCAAGGGCCGCCGGATCGAGGCGCTGGAGCTGCCGGTGAGCGCCGCGCACGGCACCTTCGTTCCGCCGACGCTGATCGAGATCGACGGCGTCGCGGAGCTGGAGCGCGAGGTCTTCGGGCCGGTCCTGCACGTCGTCCGCTTCCGCCGCGACGACCTGGACCAGCTGGTGGACAGCATCAACGCGACCGGCTACGGCCTGACCTTCGGCCTGCACACCCGCATCGACGCCACCATCGACCGGGTGACGCAGCGGATCGAGGTCGGCAACGTCTACGTCAACCGCAACACCATCGGCGCGGTGGTCGGCGTGCAGCCCTTCGGCGGCCATGGCCTGTCGGGCACCGGCCCGAAGGCCGGCGGCCCGCTGTACCTGACCCGCCTGCTGAGCCGTCGCCCCAGGACGGTGCTGGAAATGCGCGGCCCGGACGAGGTTCTTGCGGCGGGCCAAGCCTATTGCGACTGGCTGCGGACGAAGGGCCGCACGGCGGACGCCGCCCGTTGCGCCAACTACCTGTCCCGCACGGTGCTCGGCGCCAGCGTCGAATTGACCGGGCCTGTCGGGGAGCGCAACATCTACTCGTTGCATGGCCGCGGCCGGGTTCTGCTGCTGCCGCAGACGGAAACGGGCCTGCTGCTGCAACTGGGCGCCGTCTTCGCCACGGGCAACGACGCGGTTATCGATGCGCCGGCAGCCCTGGCCGACCTCGTCCGCAGCCTGCCGGCGGCGCTGGCCGCCCGCGTCCGGGTCAGCAGCGACTGGACCGCAGCCGGGCCGGTCGCCGCAGCGCTGGTGGAGGGCGACCGGGAGCGGATCGTGGGGCTGAACACGCGCATCGCCGCCCTGCCGGGGCCGATCGTGCTGGTGCAGGCAGCGTCCAGCGAAGGGCTGAGCCGCGGGACCGAGGACTACACGCTCGACTGGCTGCTCAACGAGGTGTCGACCAGCGTCAACACAGCGGCGGCCGGCGGCAACGCCAGCCTCGTTGCGCTGAGCTGATCGGCGCTGCCCCCGCCTCCGGCGGCGCGGGGGCACCCTCCTGCCGCTCTGATCCTCTGCCCCATAGGGGGTGCCCATCCGCTGGGTGGAACCGCCGCCACCCGAAAGGGGTTGATGGGCGAATGTGGATCAGGGAGGACCGGCACCATGGGAGATCCGACCCGATTGAAGCCCGGCGTTGTGACCGGGGCGGACTACCGCGCGCTGATCGCCGCCTGCCAGGAGGGCGGCTACGCCCTGCCGGCGGTCAACGTGGTGGGCACCAACGCCGTCAACGCGGTGATGGAGGCGGCGGCCAAGAACCGCTCCGACGTCATCGTGCAGCTGTCCAACGGCGGCGCGCGCTTTTTCGCGGGCGAGGGGATGAAGGATGCGCTCCAAGCCCGCATCCTGGGCGCGGTCTCCGCCGCCCAGCACGTCCACCTGCTGGCCAGGGAGTACGGGATCTGCGCGGTGCTCCACACCGACCACGCGAACAAGGGCCTGATCCCCTGGGTTGAGGGCATGATCGCCCATGGCGAGGAGCAATTCCGGCGGACTGGCAAGCCGCTGTTCTCCTCCCACATGCTCGACCTGTCGGAGGAGCCGCTGGACGAGAACCTTGCCGAATGCGCCCGCATCCTGCGCCGTCTCGCCCCGCTGGGCATGAGCCTGGAGATCGAGTTGGGCGTCACCGGCGGCGAGGAGGACGGCATCGGGTCCGAAGACCTGGAGAGCGCCGGCAACGCCCATCTCTACACCCAGCCGGAGGATGTGCTGCGCGCCTACGAGGTGCTGTCGCCCATCGGACATTTCTCCGTGGCGGCGTCCTTCGGCAACGTGCACGGCGTCTACGCGCCGGGCAACGTGAAGCTGCGCCCGGAAATCCTCGGCGCGTCGCAGGCGCTGGTGGCGGAGCGGCACGGCGATAAGGCGGGCCGCGGGGCAAAGCCGCTGGCGCTGGTGTTCCACGGCGGTTCCGGCTCCGAGAAGGAGAAGATCGCGGAGGCCGTGGGCTTCGGCGTGTTCAAGATGAACATCGACACCGACACCCAGTTCGCCTTCGCCGAGGCGATCGGCCGTTTCGTCTCAGCGAACGAGGCGGCCTTCCGCCACCAGATCGACCCGCAGTCGGGAAAGCCCTTGAAAAAGCTCTACGACCCCCGCAAATGGCTGCGCGAAGGCGAGGCCGGCATCGTGCGCCGGCTGGACGAGGCCTTCGCCGACCTGGGCTCCGCCGGGAGGACCCTGGCGGCCTGACGGGCCACCGATGAATTCTTGGCTGGCGGGGATAAATTTGGGACGAATTGCATGACCGATTGATCCGCGTCACATCGCCAAATCCTGAACGGATCTAAACGTTCCGCAACAGGACCACAGCACGGCCGCAGGGCGGCGCGAAGGATCGGTATGCAGCATGATTCGAACGGCTGGGACGCGTCCCGGCAGGAGTTGGGCTTTCTGGCTGCTACGGCCGTTGCCGGAACGATCGTCTCCGGGCTGGTGTTGGGTGGCTGGTGGTCGCTGGCGACCGGGACCGCGATCGGCGAGACGGACGTGGTGGACCAGGGCCTGCACAAGCTGACCCGGTCGGAATGCCACGCGACCCTGGCCACGCTGCTGTCCCAGTTCCGCAGCGATCCGCGGGTGCTGTGGGTGTGGGTGGAGCAGAGCGCGCCGGGCGGCTCCCCGCTCTCCATGGCGACGGCGGACACCGCCCGGTCGATGCAGGCGCCGCGCCCTTACGCTTTCCGCCCGGATGTGGAAACGATTCCCGCCGGGACCTGCGGGTTCGAGAAGAATTCGCTGCATGCCGTCTCGCTCGGCGGAGTCGCCGGTCCCTTCCTGGAACCGGAGTTGGATTCCTGGCGCGTCAGCGTCAGCCCGTAAACGGATTTCCGCGGTTTCCCGCCGGTTGTGAAGGCGATGGAGAGGGGGCCGTTTCGGGAAGTTTGACCGTACACGCCCGGTCAGAGTACCCCTGTGCATCATCGCATCATCGTCGTCACGGGAAGCCTGTTCATGACTGCACCACGCGACCGGGTGCTGGACGTCCACGAACGTCCGCCTCCGGCCACCTTCCTCCTGCTCAGCCTGCAACACCTGTTCGCCATGTTCGGCGCCAACGTCCTGGTGCCGATCCTGACGGGGCTCGACCCGGCGGTGGCTCTGGTGACCAGCGGCCTGGGCACGTTGATCTATCTTGCCTTCACCAAATGGCGGCTGCCTGCCTATCTGGGCTCCTCCTTCGCCTTCATCGGGCCGATCGTCACCGCCACCCAGATCGGCGGGACGGGCGGCGCGCTGATCGGGGCCTGTGCCGCGGGTGCGGTCTATGTGGTGGTGGCCCTGCTGATCCAGGCCTTCGGCGTGCGCTGGCTGCTGCGCATCCTGCCGCCCATCGTGGTCGGCCCGGTGATCGTGGTGATCGGCCTCGGCCTCGCCTCCGTCGCCGTGGGCATGGCGCAGAACACCGCCGGGGGTGGCCAGTACAGCCTGCCGCACTTCATGCTGGCGCTGGCGACGCTGGGCAGCATCTTCGTCTATTCCATCGTGCTGCGCGGCTTCTTCACGGTGGTGCCGATCCTGCTGGGCATCCTGACCGGCTACGTCCTGGGCGTGGTCTTCGGTATGGTGGACTTCGCGCCCGTGGCCGCGGCCCCGCTGTTCAAGATGCCGGACTTCCACCTTCTCTTCTCCGGAATGAAGGAAGGCGCGTCGGTCTGGGCGATGATCCTGCTGATCGCGCCGGTCGCCATGGTGACCATCGCCGAGCACATCGGCGGCCAGATCGTGCTGAGCCGCGTGGTCGGGCGCAACTTCATCGCCGATCCGGGCCTGCACCGCTCCGTAATGGGTGACGGCGTCGCGACGATGATCGCGGGCGCTCTGGGCGGTCCGCCGGCCACAACCTACGGTGAGAACATCGGCGTTCTGGCGGTGACCCGCATCTTCAGCGTGTGGGTGATCGGCGGGGCGGCGACGCTTGCCATCATCCTGGGCTTCGTCGGCAAGCTGTCGGCCTTCCTGACCACCATCCCGACGGCGGTGATGGGCGGCGTGTCCATCGCCCTGTTCGGCGTGATCGCTTCCAGCGGCATCCGCACGCTGATCGAAGGCAAGGTGGACCTGGGCGACAAGCGCAACCTGCTGATCTCCTCCACGATCCTGGTGATCGGCATCGGCGGCGCGACGCTGAATTTCGGCGACAGCGGGTTCGTTGTCTCCTCCATGGCGCTGTCGGCGGTGCTGGGCGTCCTGCTGAATGCCGTCCTGCCCGGGCGCGGCACCGGCGGCGACGCCGAGGCGATCCTGTCCGCGGACCACATCTGATACGGCCGGCGCATGAATGCTTCCATGAACGGCCGGCCGCATCACCCTTTCGCACATGGCTGCGCCATGTGCTGCCGGGTTTGAACCGAAGGCGTTTGATGGAAGCCATCAAACGCCTTCAATATGATACGGACGGCGGGCGCTGGACGTGGTCATCCGCCGACCGTGTGAGTTCGGCTGCCGGAGTCCCGTTTTCCACAACGGGGCTCCGCACGCCGCCCCATCGTCGCGATGCTCCGCCGCCCTATAGTCTTCTCCGCGCGAATGAAAGACGGAGAGACACGGATGAAGCAGCGACAGCTTGGCCGCACCGGCCTGACGGTGGCCCCGCTCTGCTTCGGGGGCAACGTGTTCGGCTGGACGGCCGACGAGGCGACCTCCCACCGCCTGCTGGACGCCTTCGTGGACGCCGGCTTCAACTTCATCGACACGGCGGATGTCTATTCCGCCTGGGCGCCCGGCAATACGGGCGGCGAATCCGAAACCATCATCGGCAAATGGCTGAAGAGCCGCGGCAACCGCGACAAGGTCGTCATCGCGACTAAGGTCGGGTCGGAGATGGGGCTGGGCAGGAAGGGACTGTCGCCCGCCTACATCCGCATCGCCGTCGAGGATTCGTTGCGCCGTCTCCAGACGGACCGCATCGACCTCTACCAGTCCCACTGGGACGACCCGGACACGCCTTTCGAGGACACGCTGGGCGCCTACCAGCGCCTGATCGACGAGGGCAAGGTGCGGGCCATCGGCGCCTCCAACCTCACCGCCGCGCGCCTGCGCGAGGCGCTGGAAGTCAGCGCGCGGACCGGCCTGCCGCGCTACGAGACGTTGCAACCCGGCTACAACCTCTACGACCGCCGCGACTACGAGGCGGAGTTGGAGGGGCTGTGCCGGCAGAACGGGCTGGGCGTCATCAGCTACTATTCCCTGGCCGCGGGCTTCCTCACGGGCAAGTACCGCTCACCCCAGGACGCGGGCAAGAGCGTGCGCGGCGAGGGCGTCGTCTCCAAGTATCTGGACGACCGCGGCCGCGCGATCCTGGCGGCATTGGACGAGGTCGCGTCGCAGCACAAAGCCACGCCGGCCCAGGTGGCGCTCGCCTGGCTGATCGCCCGGCCCGGGCTGACCGCGCCCATCGCCAGCGCATCCAAGGTCGAGCAATTGGATGACCTGTTCGCCGCCGTCCGCCTGCGGCTCGACCCGGCGTCCATCGAGCGCCTGAACAGGGCGAGCGCTTATTGATGAATTTTCGTTTTTAAAGCGGATAGGGCACGGTGTGCGCCATCACGCCCAGCGAGGCGCGGGGGCCGACCCGGCCGCCGACGGACAGGACGTGCACGGAGTTCAGCGGGAAGGTGCAGGCCCA
>JAEZPL010000002.1 GCA_023413605.1 Pseudomonadota bacterium | reverse complement strand
TGGCGCCGCCGCTTCGTCTATTTCCTGGAAAAGGTGGCGCTGGCGCAGGGGGGCAAGCGCCTGCTGATCAAGAACCCGGTCTACAGCGCCCGCATCGCCATGCTGCGGGAGATCTGGCCGGACGCGCGCTTCATCCACATCCACCGCGACCCGCGCGCCGTGTTCGTGTCCACGGTCGGCTTCTACCGCACGCTGCTCCGCCAGATGGCGCTTCAGCCCTACGACCACATCGACGTGGAGCAGGTGGTGCTCGACCACTACCCGCGCATGATGCAGGCGCTGCTGGACGACACCGCCGGCCTGCCGGCGAACCGTTTCGTCGAGGTCGCCTTCGAGACCTTCGAGCGCGAACCGCTGGCCGAGGCCGAGCGCATCTATCGCACCCTGGAGATGCCGGGCCTCGATGCGGCGCGCCCGCGCTTCGCGGCCTATCTGGGCGAGGTCAAGGACTACGCCAAGAACCGCCACCGCCTGTCCGACGAGGCGCGGGACCGGGTGGACCGCCACTGGTCGCGCTTCGTCGCCCTGTGGGGCCAGCCGGCGCGGACGGCGGGATAGCCACCGCACTCACCCGTCAACCGGCGGTCTTCACCGTCTGCGTGCCTTGCAGGAACAGGGCGATGGCCTGCCGGACATAGCGGTCGACCTCCGCCATGTCGAGCGGCTGTTGCGGCAGGATCAGGCGGCGCATGACGATGCTGCCGGTGACCATCCCCATGAAGGCGTGCGCCGCGGCCAGCGGATCGTCGATCCGCAGCGCCCCCGCGTCGGAAAGCCGCCGGAGGTAGCCCGCCAGCCGCGTGGCCGTGGTGTCGGGACCGATGCGGAAGAAGGCCTCCGCGATGTCGGGGATGCGCCCGCCCTCCGACACGAGGATGCGCAGAATGGACATGGTCTGATCGTCCAGCAGCGCCTGCACGAAATGATGCGCGAACATGTTCAGGGCGGCGTCGGGCGGCATCAACTCGTCCGCCTGGGCGGTTCCCAGCCCTTCCAGGATGCGGGCGCTGTTCTCCTCCATGATCGCGCGGAACAGGCCTTCCTTGTCGCCGAAATGCTCGTAGAGCGTCGCCCGCGACCCGCCGGCCCGGTTGATGATGTCGCTGAGCGTCGTCTTCTCGAAACCCTTCTCGATGAACAGCCTCCCCGCCGCGTCGAGAAGGGCCTGCCGGCGCGCCCATCCCCGCGGGCCGACGGTGGACAGTTCTTTTTCGTGTTCTTTGTTCATCCCGCATTCCCTGCGGGCCCGCCGTCCGGGCCCGGAACAGTGTACGACGAGCGGTGCAACGGATCACAACCGCCTTTAGGAGCAAGCGGACGGAATGCCGCAGGGCGACTGACGCGCGGGCGCCCCGCCTTCCGCGATGCGGCAACAACCCTCTTGCGCGAGCGCCCGATCTGAATGTATCGTCCGGTACAGTGTACTGCACGAGACAGTACTCCGAAAAGGGTTAATTCGGATGATCGGCGAAGGCCGCCGCGGCTGCGCATGAACCGCAGGTGCCGGACGGCCGCAGGGCCCGCACGAACCCGACCGCATGGTCGGGCCCTGGGGGCACGGCCTCCCGGACCCGTCTTTTTCTGGATGGTCGCATCGCCGCGCCGCGGCGTTTTGACGAGGAAACCGATGTTCAAAGCGAAGGCTTTACTGTCCCTGGCCGCAGCGGCCGCATTGACCGTGGCGCTGGCCGGCTGCAACGAAAAGGGACAGGCCGGCGGACCGCCGGCGGCGGGTCCGGCGGAGGTCGCGGTGGCGACCATCGAGCCGCAACGCCTTGCCATCACCACCGAGCTGCCGGGACGCACCGCGGCGTTCCGGGTGGCCGAAATCCGGCCGCAGGTCAGCGGCATCGTGCTGAAGCGGTTCTTCCGCGAGGGCAGCGACGTCAAGGCCGGCGACCAGCTCTACCAGATCGACCCGGCGACCTACGAGGCGGCGCTGGCCAGCGCCCAGGCCGACATCCAGAAGGCCGAGGCCAACCTCCAGGCCGCCCGCAACAAGGCCGCCCGCTACGGCGACCTCGTCAAGAGAGGCGTCGTCAGCAAGCAGGACTATGACGACGCCGCGGCGTCCCTGAAGCAGAACGAAGCGCAGCTGGCCTCGGCCAAGGCCGCCTACAACCTCGCGCGGATCAACCTGGACTACACCAAGGTCTTCGCGCCCATCTCCGGCCGCATCGGCAAGTCCGCCGTGACGGAAGGCGCCCTGGTCACCGCCAATCAGGCGACGGCGCTGGCGACCATCCAGCAGCTCGACCCCATCTACGTGGACGTGACGCAGACCGCCTCGCAGCTGATGAAGCTTCGCCAGGACATGGCGACCGGCCGCATCCGCCCGGCGGAGCCCGGCAAGATCCCGGTCTCGCTGTTCCTGGGCGCCGACGCCCCCTACGGCCAGCGCGGGGAGCTTCAGTTCTCCGACGTGACGGTCGATCCGGGCACCAGCTCCGTCCAGCTGCGCGCGGTCTTCCCCAACCCGAACCTGGACCTGCTGCCGGGCCTGTTCGTGCGCGCCCGCGTCGAGCAGGGCGTGGCCGAAGGCGCCATCACCGTTCCGCAGGCCGCGGTCACCCGCGGACCGGACGGCACCGCGCAGGTCTGGGTCGTCGGCAAGGACAACAAGGCGTCCCTGCGCCCGATCAAGACCGAACGGGCCGTCGGCAACGCCTGGCTGGTGTCGGAAGGCCTGAGCGCCGGCGACCGCGTCGTGGTCGAGGGCCTGCAGAAGATCAAACCCGGCGCCGAAGTGAAGCCGGTGCCGGTGCAGAGCGCCGTGGCCGCCCTGCCGGCCGCCACCCAGGCGCGCTGATCCGGGGCGCCAAGACGGAAACCATCCATGTCAAAATTCTTCATCGACCGGCCCGTCTTCGCCTGGGTCATCGCCATCGTCATCATGCTGGCGGGCGGCCTGGCGATCCTGGGCCTGCCCGTCGAGCAGTACCCGAAGATCGCCCCGCCGACGGTGTCCATCACCGCCAGCTATCCCGGCGCGTCGGCGAAGACGCTGGAGGATACGGTCACCCAGGTCATCGAGCAGAAGATGACCGGGCTCGACCACTTCCGCTACATGTCCTCGACCAGCGATTCGTCGGGCAACGTCACCATCACACTGACCTTCGAGCCGGAGGCCAACCCCGACATCGCCCAGGTCCAGGTGCAGAACAAGCTGCAGCTGGCCACCCCCCTGCTGCCGCAGGAAGTGCAGCAGCGCGGCCTTCAGGTGTCCAAGGCCTCCAACGACTTCCTGATGGTGGTCGGCTTCGTCTCCAGCGACGGGCGGATGACCCAGGGCGACATCGCCGACTTCGTGGCGTCCAACCTTCAGGACACGATGAGCCGTGTCGAGGGCGTGGGCGACATCACGGTGTTCGGCCCGCAGCACGCCATGCGCATCTGGTTGGACCCCGACGCGCTGAACAGCCACCAGCTGACGACCATCGACGTCACCAACGCGATCAGGACCGAGAACGCGCAGGTGTCCGCCGGCCAGCTGGGCGGCGCGCCCGCCGTGCCCGGCCAGCAGTTCAACGCCACCATCATGGCGCAGTCGCGCATGCAGACGCCGGAGGAGTTCGGCGCCATCCTGCTGCGCGTCAACCCGGACGGATCGCAGGTGCGCCTGCGCGACGTGGCGCGGATCGAGATCGGGTCGGAAACCTACGAAATCACCGCCCGCTACAACGGCAAGCCCGCCGCGGGCCTGGGCGTCAAGCTGGCGACCGGCGCCAACGCGCTGAACACCGCCGCCGCCGTGAAGGCGAAGATCGCCGAACTGTCGCCCTTCTTCCCGGCCGGGCTTGAGGTGATCTACCCCTACGACACGACGCCTTTCGTCCAGCTGTCGATCCACGAGGTGATCAAGACGCTGCTGGAGGCGATCGTCCTCGTCTTCGTGGTGATGTACGTCTTCCTGCAGAACTTCCGGGCCACGCTGATCCCGACGATCGCCGTGCCGGTGGTTCTGCTGGGCACCTTCGGCGTCCTGTCGCTGTTCGGCTTCTCCATCAACGTGCTGACCATGTTCGGCATGGTGCTGGCCATCGGCCTGCTGGTGGACGACGCCATCGTGGTCGTGGAGAACGTCGAGCGCGTGATGAGCGAGGACAAGCTGTCCCCGCGCGAGGCCACGCGCAAGTCCATGGACCAGATCACCGGCGCGCTGATCGGCATCGCGCTGGTGCTGTCCGCGGTGTTCGTGCCGATGGCCTTCTTCGGCGGCTCGGCCGGCGCCATCTACCGCCAGTTCGCGCTGACCATCGTGTCGGCCATGGCCCTGTCGGTGGTGGTGGCCCTGGTTCTGACCCCGGCGCTGTGCGCCACCATCCTGAAGCCGCTGAAGGACGACGATGGGCACGGCCACGCCAAGAGCGGTCTGTTCGGCCTGTTCAACCGCGGTTTCGACGGCGGCAGCCGCGTCTACCTGCGCGGCGTCCGCGGCGCGGTGTCCCGCCTGGGGCGCTACGGCGTCGCCTATCTGCTGATCGTCGGCGGGTTGGTCTACCTGTTCCTTCAGATGCCGTCCTCCTTCCTGCCGGAAGAGGACCGCGGGCAGCTGTTCGTGCTGTGGTCGGCCCCGCCGAACGCCAGCATCGAACGCACGCTGGAGACCAGCAAGCTGGTCGAGGCCCACTTCCTGGAAGGGGAGAAGGACAGCGTCGAGGGCCTGTTCACCATCGTCGGCTTCAACTTCGCCGGCCGCGGCCAGAACGCCGGCATGGCCTTCGTCCGGCTGAAGGACTGGAGCGAGCGCACGACGCCGGACCGCAAGCCGGCCGCCATCGCCGGGCGCGCGATGGGCGCCCTGTCGCGCGTGAAGGACGCGGTGGTCTTCGCCTTCATGCCGCCGTCCGTCCCCGGCCTCGGCAACGCCACCGGCTTCGACCTCCAGCTGGTCGACCGCGGCGGGCTCGGCCACGACAAGCTGATGCAGGCGCGCAACCAGCTGCTGGGCATGGCCGCCCAGAACCCGAAGCTGGTCGGCGTCCGCCCCAACGGCCTGGAGGACACGCCGCAGTTCAGGCTGACCGTGGACCGCGAGAAGGCGAGCGCGCTCGGCCTGTCGCTCAGCGACATCAACACGACGCTGTCGGCGGCCTGGGGTTCGTCCTACGTCAACGACTTCATCGACAAGGGCCGCGTGAAGAAGGTCTTCCTCCAGGCCGACGCGCCCTACCGCATGCAGCCGAGCGACATGGACCGCTGGTACGTGCGCAACAACGCCGGGCAGATGGTCCCCTTCTCCGCCTTCAGCATGGGTGAGTGGATCTACGGTTCGCCGAAGCTGGAGCGGTACAACGGCAGTTCCTCCATCAACATCCAGGGCGCCGCGGCGCCGGGCGTCAGCTCCGGCGAGGCGATGCAGGAGATGGAGGCGCTGATGACCAAGCTGCCGCCGGGCATCGGCTATGAATGGACCGGCCTGTCCTACGAGGAGCGGCTGAGCGGGTCACAGGCACCGGTGCTGTACGCCCTGTCCATGCTGATCGTGTTCCTGTGCCTGGCCGCGCTGTATGAAAGCTGGTCGGTGCCGGCCTCGGTCATCCTGGTCGTGCCGCTGGGCGTCATCGGCGCGGTGATCGCCGCCACGATGCGGGGCCTGCCCAGCGACGTGTATTTCCAGGTGGGCCTGCTGACCACCATCGGCCTGTCGGCGAAGAACGCGATCCTGATCGTGGAGTTCGCCAAGGCCCTCTACGACGAAGGCATGGACCTGAAGGAGGCCGCCATCGAGGCGTGCCGCCAGCGCCTTCGTCCCATCATCATGACGTCGCTGGCCTTCGTGCTGGGTGTGCTGCCGCTGGCGACCAGCAGCGGCGCCGGTTCGGAAAGCCAGAACGCCATCGGCGTCGGCGTCATGGGCGGCATGATCTCGGCGACCGTGCTGGCCGTCATCTTCGTGCCGGTCTTCTTCGTCGCGGTCTACCGCCTGTTCGGCAGCAGGCGCGTGACGCATCAACCGCAGCGTGCCGAGCCGGTTCCCGCCGGCGACTGACCGGCATCAACCGTTCCCATCCGCGGCCCGGCCCCGATCATTCGAGGCCGGGCCGTTTTCATTCCAGGTCAGTACGGCGCCACCGCGGGCCGGATGCCGTGGTTCGCCGCCCAGATCGCCGCCTGGGTGCGGTTGGACACGTTGAGCTTGCGCAACAGGCTGCGCAGGCTGGCCCTGGCCTCCGTCTCGGAGATGCGGAGGTCCTCGGCGATCCCGCGGACGGACTTGCCGTTCTGAAGGCCGTGCAGCAGGTCCGTGTCGCGCCACGACAGGGCGGCGGTCCGGGGAACAGGTTCCGCCGAGCACGGGACGATGGACTCGTCCCGCCGCAACAGGTCCGCCAGTCGCGTCGGGAACACCGTCTCTCCCGCCATCACCACGCCCAGCGACTGGACCAGGGCGTCCGGCGCGATGTCCTTCAGCAGATAACCGCAAGCCCCGGCATGCAGGGCGGCGCGAAGCCGCTTCATCGACAGCCGCTGTTCCAGGATCACGAGACGCGCGCCGGGGACCAGGGCGTGGAGGCCCCGCAGGTCGGCGTATGTGTCGAGCGTCGCACCGGTCAGGCCGACCAGCAGGAGGTCGGGACAGAAACCCGCCGACGTCAGGGCGGCCGCACCGTCCCGCAGGGTTCCGCAGGTGCGCGCCACGTTGATGGCGCGGCTGTTCAAGGTTCGTTTCAGATGTTCCTGAAAAGATCTGCTTTCATCAATTAGGAATGCTGTCGTCATTTCCCCCGCCCTTGTGATGGCACGCCATAGAGATCCGCTTGCGAAGGCGAACGTGCCCCGTCCCGGATTCTTCCACGCGAATCCGCGTTACCGCACCGGCACAGCGAGGGAGAATTTCTTTCCTGTTCTTGTGTTAGCGTCGGCTCCATTCCGCTTTTACGCTCGGCCTATTCCCTTTGGACCCAAAAGCTGGAAACGCCCCAAGGCTAAAAATGCCAGGGCCTCTCCCCTTGTGAGGGAGAGGCCCTGGTTTGGAAAGCGCTGTCCTTGGGAAAGGCTCAGTCCACCTGGACGACGCGGAGGTTGTTGGTGGTGCCGGCCTGGGCGAAGGGGATGCCGG
>JAEZPL010000833.1 GCA_023413605.1 Pseudomonadota bacterium | reverse complement strand
CAAGCTCGGCATGGCCTACAAGGCCCAGCCGAACAGCTCCATGCGCAAGACGATCTCCCGTCGTCTGACCGAGGTGCAGCAGACGGTCCCGGACTATTTCCTGGCCATCGACTGCGAACTGGACGCGCTGCTGAAGGTCCGCGCCGACCTGAACGCCCGGTCCAAGGACTACAAGCTGTCGGTCAACGACTTCATCATCCGCGCCGCCGCGCTGACGCTGAAGAAGTTCCCGAACATCAACGCCGCCTGGTCCGAAGACGCCATCCTGCGTTACGACCATGTCGACATCTCCGTCGCCGTGGCCACGCCGACCGGCCTGATCACGCCGATCGTCAAGAAGGCGGAGACCAAGGGCCTCGCCGAAATCTCCAACGAGATGAAGGGTCTGGCCGAGCGTGCCCGCGACGGCAAGCTGAAGCCTGAAGAGTACCAGGGCGGCACCTTCTCGATCTCGAACCTCGGCATGTACGGCATCCGGGAGTTCGCGGCCATCATCAACCCGCCGCAGGCCTGCATCATGGCCGTCGGCGCCGGCGAACAGCGCCCGGTCGTGAAGAACGGCGCCCTGGCCATCGCCACGGTGATGACCGTCTCGGTCACCGTCGACCATCGCGTGGCCGACGGCGCCCAGGGCGCGGAGTTCCTGGCGGCCTTCAAGAAGCTGATCGAAGACCCGCTCAGCATGCTTCTGTAACGGAGTGACCGGATCATGAGCGCCAGCCTCTCCCCCCTGCGCGCGGAGATCGACGCCCTGGATGCGGAGATCGTCGAACTGCTCGGGCGCCGCTTCGGCGTCGTCCGGCGGGTCGCCGCCATCAAGCAGAGGGAGGGGCTGCCCTCCGTCCTGCCGGACCGCGTCGAAGCGGTGAAAGCCAGGGCGGCGGGGCTGGGCGAGGCCCAGGGGCTTGATCCGGCCTTCATGCGGACGCTGTACCAAATGATCATCGACGAGGCATGCCGGGTCGAAGAGGATTTCTTCGCCACATCCGCCGCCGCAAAGGTCGGCGATACGGGCGCGCCTTGATCTCAGAGGGAGGATAACCCTTGGCCGACATGAATTACGATCTCATCGTCATCGGCGGCGGTCCGGGCGGCTATGTGGCGGCGATCCGCGCCGCGCAGCTCGGCCTTCGCACCGCCGTGGTGGAACGCGAAAACCTGGGCGGCATCTGCCTGAACTGGGGCTGCATCCCGACCAAGGCGCTGCTGCGCTCGGCGGAGGTGCTGCGCAACGCCAAGCACGCCGCGGACTACGGGCTGGTCATCCAGAACCCGTCCTTCGACCTGGACAAGGTCGTCCAGCGCTCCCGCAAGGTGGCGGGCCAGCTGAACGGCGGCGTCAAGCACCTGCTGAAGAAGAACAAGGTCGTCGTCATCGAGGGCGAGGCAAAGCTGCTGGGCAAGGGCCAGGTCGCCGTCACCAAGGGCGGCGCCGAGGTCGGTACCTTCGGCGCCAAGAACATCATCATCGCCACCGGCGCCCGCGCCCGCACGCTGCCGGGGCTGGAGGACGACGGCAAGCTCGTCTGGACCTACCGCAAGGCGATGACCCCGGACACCACGCCGAAGTCGATGCTGGTCATCGGCTCGGGCGCCATCGGCATCGAGTTCGCCAGCTTCTACAACGAGCTGGGCACCAAGGTGACGGTGGTCGAGGTGATGGACCGCATTCTGCCGGTCGAGGACGAGGAAATCTCCGCCTTCGCTCGCAAGCAGTTCGAAAAGCAGGGCATGCGCATCATCAC
This sequence comes from Pseudomonadota bacterium, assembly GCA_023413605.1. Classification (GTDB taxonomy): domain Bacteria; phylum Pseudomonadota; class Alphaproteobacteria; order Azospirillales; family Azospirillaceae; genus Azospirillum. The sequence goes on along the minus strand of JAEZPL010000833.1, from coordinate 12,019 downwards.
CGCGGCCAAGGCCGGCAACCTGCGCAAGGGCGCCGACAGCGTCACGGTGGCGGTGGAGGCCAACGGCAAGACCGAGGACATCACGGTCGACCGCGTCATCCTGGCGGTGGGCATCGCCCCGAACACGGAAAACCTTGGCCTGGAAAACACCAAGGTGAAGACCGACCGCGGCCACATCAAGACCAACCAGTGGTGCCAGACCGAGGAGCCGGGCGTCTATGCCATCGGCGACGTGACGGGCGCACCCTGGCTCGCCCACAAGGCCAGCCACGAGGGCGTGATCGCGGCCGAGCACATCGCCGGCCAGCATCCGCACCCGCTGGACGTCCGCAACATTCCGGGCTGCACCTACTCGCACCCGCAGATCGCCTCCGTCGGCCTGACCGAGACGAAGGCCAAGGAAGCGGGCTATGACGTCCGCGTCGGCCGTTTCCCCTTCATCGGCAACGGCAAGGCCATCGCGCTGGGCGAGGCTGAGGGCATGGTGAAGACCGTGTTCGACGCCAAGACCGGCGAGCTTCTGGGCGCGCACATGGTCGGCGCCGAGGTGACGGAGCTGATCCAGGGCTACACGGTCGCCAAGACCATGGAGACCACCGAGAAGGAACTGATGGAGACGGTGTTCCCGCACCCGACCCTGTCGGAGATGATGCACGAAGCGGTGCTTGATGCCTATGGCCGGGCTATCCACTTCTAACAGGCCGCTTCGAACAGGCTGATGGGGGATTTGCCGGTCAGCGTGTGAGACGCGGGGGCGCCGTGCACGACGAGGAACGCCGCATCTGGTCGCGGGACCGGCGGCGTCCCGGCGGGCCGGCGCTGCCGCCGATCGGGCTTCAGCGCCGCTTAGACTTTTGTTGTCTAGGCGATCTTTGCCCGACTCGATAAAACAGACTTGACCGGTCGGTCATCCCGGCCTATCCGGCGAACCCGTGTTCGCCGGTTGCGTAAGTGCAAGCGCGTCCCCGTTCAGCATCGGCGCTGCTCCAGGGCAGCCCGTGGGAGCAATCAAGATCATGACCGTGGCCGATCAGCCCGAAAAGCTTCGCCATCCCGAAAAGGCCAACAAGCCCGACAACCCCATCCAGCGCAAGCCCGGCTGGATTCGGGTGAAGGCGCCGACGAGCCAGGAGTACAACGAGACCCGGCAGCTGATGCGCGGTCTCAAGCTCCACACCGTGTGCGAGGAAGCGGCCTGCCCGAACATCGGGGAGTGCTGGAAGCACAAGCACGCCACCTTCATGATCCTGGGCTCGATCTGCACGCGCGGCTGCGCTTTCTGCAACGTCGAGACCGGGCGCCCCGACAAGCTGGACCCGCACGAGCCGGACAACGTCGCCGAAGCCGTCGCCCAGCTGAAGCTGAGCCATGTCGTGGTGACCTCGGTCGACCGCGACGACCTGGAGGACGGCGGCGCCGATCACTTCGCGCGCACCATCCGCGCCATCCGCGCCGCGTCGCCAAGCACGACCATCGAGATCCTGACCCCCGACTTCCAGAAGAAGAAGGGCGCGGTCGAGGTGGTGGTCGAGGCCAAGCCCGACGTCTTCAACCACAATCTGGAAACCGCCCCGCGCCTGTACCCGACCATCCGTCCGGGTGCCCGCTATTTCACCTCGCTCCAGCTTCTTGCGCGGGTGAAGGAACTGGATCCGACCATCTTCACCAAGTCCGGCATCATGGTCGGGCTGGGCGAGACGAAGGAGGAGGTCGGGCAGGTCATGGATGATCTGCGCGCCGCCGACGTTGACTTCATGACCATCGGACAGTACCTCCAACCCACGACCAAGCACGCGGCGGTGGACCGGTTCGTGACTCCGGAAGAATTCCAGAGCTACGCAACACTTGGGCGCGGCAAGGGTTTCCTGATGGTGGCCTCGACTCCGCTGACCCGTTCGTCCTATCACGCGGGCGCGGATTTCGAGAAGCTGCGCGAAGCCCGCCTTCGCAAGCTGGCGGTGGCCGCCGGTTGACGGGCGCGGGCTGACAGCGGTCAGAGAAACGGGAGCGGGTATGCCGACGCACGCGGAAAAGAAGGTTCTTCCCTACACGCCGGAACAGATGTACCGGCTCGTCGCCGACGTGGAGAAGTACCCGGAATTCCTGCCCTGGTGCCTCGCCGCCCGCATCCGCCGCCGCGAAGGCAACGTCATGTTCGCGGACCTGGTCATCGGCTTCAAGATGGTGCGGGAGCGCTTCACCTCCCGCGTCGAACTGGACGAGCCGGGCCGCCGCATCGACGTGCAGTACACCGAGGGGCCGTTCCAGTACCTGAACAACCATTGGATCTTCACCCCGCACGAGCGCGGCGTGTGCGTGGACTTCTACGTGGACTTCGAATTCCGGTCGAAGATGCTGCAGAAGATCATGGGCGTGCTGTTCAACGAGGCCGTGCGCCGCATGGTGCAAGCCTTCGAGACCCGCGCCGACCAACTCTACGGCAACGGCTCCGTCCGCCCGGCGGCGGCCCGGACGGCCTGACGGGCGGCCGGCCTCACCGCAGACTGGTGCTGGGGCGGGCGGTTCTCAGCCGCTCCAGCGCCGCCTGGACTGTCGCGAGGCGGATGGCATCGCGGTCGCCGGGGAAGGTGTATTCCTTGTGCTTGGCGGTGCCGCGGCGCACGGCGGTCGCGATGTAGACGCGACCGACCGGCTTTTCGGGCGTGCCGCCGCCCGGCCCGGCGACGCCGGTCACCGCCACCGAAATATCGGCTTTCGACTTGGCAAGCGCACCGACCGCCATGGCGACCGCGACTTCCGCGCTGACCGCGCCGTGGGCGTGGATCAGGCTGGGCGGGACGCCCAGCATTTCCGATTTCGCGACGTTGGAGTAGGTGACGAAGCCGCGGTCGACCACCTTCGACGATCCGGGAATGTCCGTCAGCGCGCCGGCGATCAGGCCGCCCGTGCAGGATTCGGCCGTCGCCACGGTGTAGCCCGCCAGTTCGAATTCGGCGAGCATCTTGGCGGCGAGTTCGCGGATGTGTTCGGGGAACATGCGGCGGTCCCTTTCTTCTTATCGTCCCGGTTGCTCCGGAGACAGCCTAGCCTGGAAGGCGCACCGTCGCCACCGCCTGCGCGGCGATGCCTTCGCCGCGGCCGGTAAAGCCCAGCTTTTCGGTGGTCGTGGCCTTCACGCTGACGCGACTGGCGTCCATGCCCAAAATTTCGGCAATCCGCGTGGCCATGGCCTCGCGGTGCGGACCGACCTTCGGGCGTTCGCAGATGATGGTCACGTCCACATGGGCGATCCGCCCGCCGCGCTCGGCCACCAGATCGGCCGCGTGGCGCAGGAAGCGGGAGCTGTCGGCGCCGCGCCACTGCGGATCGCTGGGCGGGAAATGGCTGCCGATGTCCCCGACGCACAGCGCGCCCAGGATCGCGTCGGTCAGCGCGTGCAGCCCGACATCGGCGTCCGAGTGGCCTTCCAGCTTTTGCGTGTGCGGCACGCGGACGCCGCACAGCGTCACATGGTCGCCGTCGGTGAAGCGGTGGACGTCGAAGCCCATGCCGGTGCGGATGTCCGACAGGTTGGCATCGAGGACTCGGGCGGCGCGGGTCAGGTCGTCGGGGGTCGTCACCTTGAAATTCTCCTCCTTGGCGGGCACCAGCGCGATGGGCAGCCCCGCGCGTTCGGCCACGGCCGCGTCGTCGGTCAGTTCCAGTCCCGCCGCGGCGCGATGGGCGGCCAGGATGTCGGGGAAACGGAAACCCTGCGGCGTCTGGGCGCGCCACAGGCCGGAACGGTCCACCGTGTCGGCCACCAACCCGTCGTGCCCGCGCTTCAGCGTGTCGGCGACAGGAACGGCGGCGATGGCGGCCGGCTGTGCGTCGAGCGCCGCGATCACCGCGCTTATGGTGGCCTCGTCGATCAGCGGGCGGGCCGCGTCGTGGATCAGCACGAGGTCCGGCGCCGATTCGGCCAGCCTTTCGAGCCCGTTGCGGACCGAATCCTGGCGCGAGGCGCCGCCGGCCACCGGTTCGGGCAGGCCGAGTCCCGCCACGGCGGTCGCGTAGAGGTCACGAAACGCCGGATTGATCACCACCTGGACCGCGCTCACCTGAGGGTGGCGCAGGAAGGCTTCCACCGTGTGGCGCAGGATCGGGCGTCCGGCGAGGTCTAGATACTGCTTTGGGCGCTCGGCGCCGAAACGCTGGCCGGTGCCGGCGGCGACGATCAGCGCGGTGCAGGAAGGCATGGGACGGATCCGTACCGGTTGGGCTATAAGTGATTGGCGCGAGACCATTTCGGCGCTTGACGGACGCGAGCGGGAGCCTAGCCTGTCCCCGGTGTTCCGCCAAGACCCACAACAGACGGCACATTCAGGATAGGGAAGGGCACGGGGCCGCCGCATGTCGCAGAACATCGTCTACAGCCTGACCGCGTTGCTCGCGCTGCTGCCGGCCTCGATCTATCCCTATCGTCGCATTGCGGGGCAGGGGGTGGAAGGCCGCTCCGGCTATTTCTGGGGCGCGCTGGTGCTGGGCTTCGCCGGCCCGGCGCTGTGGTCGCTGACGCAGGTGGCGGGCCGCTGGCACACGGGACTGTCCACGGCCCTGTGGGTGACCATCGCGGTCTGCATGCTGCTGTTCACGGCGCTCTGCGCGATGACCCGGTCGGCGTGGCGGCTGTCGCCGCTGCTGCTGCCCTACCAGTTGCTGGTCGGCGCCTTCGCGACGCTGGCGCAGGAGGCGCCGTCGCCGTTGCTGCGCGGCGGGGCGCCCGGCATCTGGATCGATCTGCACATCGCCGTGTCGGTGATCACCTACGCGCTGCTCACGCTCGCCGCGGTTTCGTCGCTCGCCGCCTTCCTGCAGGAACGGGCCTTGAAGGCCAAGCGTCCGACCCCGCTGACCCGCTTCCTTCCGCCGGTCGCGGAAAGCGAGCGGTTGCAGGTAACCCTGCTGAGCGCGTCGGAAGCCGTTCTGGGCGCCGGCCTCGCCACGGGCATGGCCGTGCTGTACTACGAGCAGGGCACGCTGGTGCGGCCGGATCACAAGACGCTTCTGTCGGTGGCCAGTTTCGTGGTCATCGGCGGACTGCTGCTGGCGCACGCCCGCACCGGGGTTCGCGGGCGGATGGCCACCCGTCTCATTCTGATCGCCTATCTGCTGCTGACGCTCGCCTATCCGGGCGTGAAATTCGTCACCGACGTCCTTATCGGCTAGTCCGCGCGCATGGCAGCCACCCCGGCGCACGCCCGCTGGGCACTTGCAACGTGCCGAATCGCTGTGCTAGCGTGCACAAAATCTCATCATATCGTTGATGTGCCCATCAAGTGGGCAGGTGAAAATGGCCATTCAAATCGGCTCCATCACGCTTGAGGGTCCGGTGATCCTCGCCCCTATGTCCGGCGTGACGGATCTCCCCTTCCGCCGCCTCGTCAAGAAGTCCGGCTGCGGCCTCGTCGTGTCCGAAATGGTCGCGAGTCAGGCCATGATCCGGGAGAACCGGCAGACCCTGCGCATGGTGGAGTGCGAGCCCGAGCAGTTTCCGATGGCGGTCCAGCTTGCCGGCTGCGAGCCGGAGGTGATGGCGGAAGCCGCGAAGCTGAACGAGGATCGCGGGGCGGCCATCATCGACATCAACTTCGGCTGCCCGGTGAAGAAGGTGGTCAACGGCCATGCCGGCTCCGCCCTGATGCGGGACGAGGCGCTCGCCGCCCGGATCCTGGAGGCGACGGTGAAGGCCGTGTCGATCCCGGTGACGCTGAAGATGCGCAAGGGTTGGGACGAGGGCAGCCTGAACGCCCCGCGGCTGGCCCGCATCGCGGAGGAGTGCGGGATCCGGATGGTCACCGTGCATGGCCGCACCCGCAACCAGATGTACAACGGCACCGCGGATTGGGCCTTCATCCGGTCGGTGAAGGACGCCGTGTCGATCCCTATCGTCGTCAACGGCGACATCACCAGCTTCGACGCCGTCGATCAGGCGCTTGCCCAATCCGGCGCCGATGGCGTCATGATCGGGCGCGGCAGCTATGGGCGTCCGTGGTTTCCGGCGCAGGTCATGCACTATCTGCGCACCGGCGAAAGGCTTCCCGATCCGCCGCTGCAGGAGCAGCTCGACACGCTGCTGGAACATTACGATGCCATGCTGACCCACTACGGCGTGGAAGGTGGCCTGCGCGTCGCCCGCAAGCATGTCTCCTGGTACTCGACCGGTCTCCGCGGGTCGAACGAGTTCCGGTCCGAGGTCAACCGCATGTCCAACCCGGAGGCGGTGCGCGGCTTCATCCGCGATTTCTACGCCCCGGCGATCGAAAGGATGGCTGCCTGATGGCACGCACCTCCGCCGCCACGCCGCTTCCCCGCCGCGCGCCACGACCCCACCCGCATCCCTGCCGGCCGGCCCGCATCGACGCAAGCGTGGTGCTGAGCGCGCTGCCCGACCCCGTCCTGGTCGTCGACGGTTCCGGCGACATCCGTTACGTGAACCTTGAGGCGCAGGAGTTCTTCGACCTGTCCTCCTCCATGATGGAAGGCCTTCCGCTGGCCGACCTTCTGCCGCCGGACAGCCCCGTCATGGGCCTGATCGAGCAGGTGCAGCAGGGACGCCGCAGCGTGTCGCAGGAAGGCGTCACCATCGACACGCCGCGCATCGGCCCGCACCATGTCACGGTGCGCGTCGCGGCCATGGGCGACCCGTCCGACCATGTGCTGGTGACGATCAACGAGCGCACGCTGGCCCGCAAGATCGACAATTCCCTGACCCACCGCAACGCGGCCCGGTCGGTGACCGCGATGGCGTCCATGCTGGCGCACGAGGTGAAGAACCCGCTGTCGGGCATCCGCGGCGCCGCGCAGCTGCTGGAAGAGAACTGCAGCGAGGCGGACCGGGTGCTGACGCGCCTGATCTGCGACGAGGCGGACCGTATCGTGGCGCTTGTCAATCGGATGGAGGTGTTTTCCGACCAGCGACCGCTGGAGCGGGGCGCGGTGAACATCCACACCGTGCTGGAGCATGTGCGCAAGGTGGCGCAGAGCGGCTTTGCACGGAACATCCGCTTCATCGAGCGGTACGACCCTTCGCTGCCGCCTGTGTATGGCAACCGCGACCAACTTATTCAGATTCTCCTGAACCTGATTAAAAATGCGGCAGAGGCTGCTCCCGAACCGGGCGGTGAGATCGTGCTCAGCACATCCTATCAGCACGGGGTGCGCATGGCCCTTCCGGGTGGCGACACCCGCCTGCACCTGCCGTTGCTGGTGTCCGTTCAGGATAATGGGGAAGGCATACCCGAGGATTTGCGGTCCAACCTGTTCGATCCCTTCGTCACCACGAAGGTGAATGGGACTGGCCTTGGTCTTGCATTGGTCGCCAAAATCGTCGGCGACCACGGCGGTGTCATCGAATTTGACAGCCAGCCGCGCCGCACCGTCTTCAAGGTCTCGCTACCCATGTACGATGAATCGCAGATTACCGGCGATCCTGTCCCGTCCAGAGGCGTTCGAGGGTCTCGCGGATGAGTGCGGCCACGATCCTCGTCGCGGACGACGACCGCGCCATCCGCACCGTGCTCACCCAGGCGCTTGCGCGCCTCGGCCACGAGGTGCGCACCACCGGCAACGCCTCGACGCTCTGGCGCTGGGTGGCGGACGGGCAGGGCGACCTGATCATCACCGACGTGGTGATGCCGGATGAGAACGGGCTCGACCTGATCCCGCGCATCAAGAAAATCCGGCCCGACCTGCGCGTCATCGTGATGAGCGCGCAGAACACGCTGATCACCGCCGTGAAGGCTGCGGAGCGCGGCGCCTTCGAGTATCTGCCCAAACCCTTCGACCTGAAGGAATTGGTGTCGGTCGTCGAGCGGGCGTTGAACTCCAACACGCCGCCGGCGGCTCTGCCCTCGGACGCCGGGGAGTCGGACGAGCAACTGCCGCTGATCGGGCGCTCGCCGGCCATGCAGGAGATCTACCGCGTTCTTGCCCGTTTGATGGGCACCGACCTGACGGTGACGATCACCGGCGAATCCGGCACGGGCAAGGAGCTGGTGGCCCGCGCGCTGCACGACTATGGCAAGCGCCGCAATGGTCCCTTCGTCGCCATCAACATGGCCGCGATCCCGCGCGAACTGATCGAGTCCGAACTGTTCGGCCACGAGAAGGGCGCCTTCACCGGAGCCACCAACCGGTCCACCGGCCGGTTCGAGCAGGCCCAGGGCGGCACTCTGTTCCTGGATGAGATCGGCGACATGCCGCTGGAGGCGCAAACCCGCCTGCTGCGCGTGTTGCAGGAGGGCGAGTACACCACGGTCGGCGGGCGTACGCCCATAAAGACGGACGTACGCATCGTCGCCGCCACCCACCGCGACCTGCGTACGCTGATCCGCCAGGGCCTGTTCCGCGAGGACCTGTTCTACCGCCTGTGCGTCGTGCCCATCCGCCTGCCGCCGCTGCGCGAACGGACGGAGGACGTGCCGCTGCTGGTGCGCCACTTCCTGAACCAGTGCGCGGCGCAGGGCTTGCCGGTCAAGAGCATCGACCAGCCGGCCATGGACCGGTTGAAGCGATACCGCTGGCCCGGCAACGTACGCGAGTTGGAGAACCTTGTCCGCCGTCTGGCGGCCCTGTACTCGCAGGAGGTCATCAGCCTTGACGTGATCGAGGCGGAACTGGCCGACGCCACGCCGGCCGCCCAGCCGGTGGAGGAACCGCAGGGAGAAGGGCTGTCCTCCGCCGTGGAGCGGCATTTGAAGGACTATTTCGCCGCCCATAAGGACGGCATGCCGTCCAACGGCCTGTATGACCGCGTGCTGCGCGAGGTTGAACGGCCGCTGATCTCGCTCAGCCTGTCAGTCACGCGCGGGAACCAGATCAAGGCGGCGCAGCTGCTGGGGCTGAACCGCAACACGCTGCGCAAGAAGATCCGCGATCTGGACATACAGGTGGTGCGCGGACTGAAGTGACCGGCTGTCGGATGGTGACTCCAGCCAGCTGGTAGTCGGACGCAAATCCACCCGGTGCAGGTCTGGCCGGGTGTGACCGGAACGGCGGCGCGCACACCACAGCGTGCCCTTTTTGTGACACGCTGCCGTGCCGCCTAGGCCATTCGCGGGCTTCCGCGTGCCTACCCGAAAGGCGATGGGGTTGCGGCTTGGCAGGGCGGCAACAGATGGTGTATCATTCCGGCAACATCTTGCTCTGCCGGATTCATGTCGTCCTCAACCTCTGAAAACGCTACGGCGCTTTGGCAGCAGTTCCTCCGCTGGTCGGCTCGCGTCGGCCTGACGAAGCGGCTGGCGGTCGCGCTGTCCCTGGCCGCACTGGCGGCCGGGTTCGCCACCTATACGGCGCTGACCGAAAGCGCGCCGTTCGGTGAAACGAATCCGCGCACCGTCACGCTGCTGCTGACGCTGGATCTGGCGCTTTTGCTGCTGCTGGGCGTGCTGATCGCCAGGCGCATCGTCTATCTGTGGATCGGGCGGCGGCGGGGCCTCGCCGGCTCCCAACTCCATGTGCGGCTGGTCGCGGTGTTCAGCTTGCTGGCGGTGGCCCCGGCCATCATCATGGCGGCCTTCGCCACCGTCTTCTTCTACGTCGGCGTCCAGTCTTGGTTCAGCGACCGGGTGCGCACGGCGGTGAACGAATCCCTGGCCGTCGCCAGCGCCTATTTGCACGAGCACCAGCAGAACATTCGTGCCGACGCGCTCGCCATGGCGAACGACCTGAACCAGGAGGCGGCGCGGCTGGCCAGCGACCCCGAGCGGTTCGAGCAGGTGGTCGCCACCCAGGCCATGCTGCGCGCCCTGTCGGAGGCGATCGTCTTCAACGGCACGACCGGATCCATCGTGGCGCGGTCCGGCTACACCTTCGCGTTGGAATTCGACCCGATCCCCGACGACAAGCTGCAAACCGCCCGCCGGGGCGAAGTGGCGATGATCGTCAGCGAGAACGACGACCGCGTGCGCGCGCTGGTCCGCCTGGACCGCTTCGCCGACATCTATCTCTATGTCGGGCGCATGGTGGAGCCGCGCGTCCTGTCCCACATGGCCTCCGCCGAGGGTGCCGTGAGGGAATATGCGGCGCTGGAAAGCCAGCGTGGCAGCCTGCAGATCACCTTCACCGCGATTTTCCTCGTCGTGGCGCTTCTGCTGCTTCTGGCCGCGGTATGGGCGGGCCTGATCTTCGCGACCAAGCTGGCGCGGCCCATCAGCGCACTGATCGGTGCGGCGGAGCGGGTGCGCGCGGGCGACCTGACCGTCCGCGTGACCGAGCCGCCGGGCGAGGACGAGCTTGGCCTGCTGTCGCGCGCCTTCAACCGCATGACGACCGAGATCGAAAGCCAGCGGCACGAGTTGCTGTCCACCAACCGCCTGCTCGACGAGCGCCGCCGCTTCACGGAAACGGTGCTGGGCGGCGTGTCGGCCGGCGTGATCGGCCTGGACGCCGAAGGGCGCATCAACCTGCCGAACTTTTCCGCCGCCCGCCTGCTGGGCGTCGATGATCCGGAAACGCTGATCGGACGCAAGCTAGCCGACCTGTCGCCGGAGATGGGGGAACTGCTCGACCACGCCCCGTCCAAGCCCGGCCGGGTGGTGCAGGACCAGATCCAGATCCGCCGCCCCGGCACCACGCCGCTGACGTTGCTGGTGCGCATCTCCGCAGAAGGGCGCGGGGCAGGGGAGGTGCGCGGCTATGTCGTCACCTTCGACGACATCACCGAACTGGTTTCGGCGCAGCGCAAGGCGGCCTGGGCCGACGTGGCGCGGCGCATCGCCCATGAGATCAAGAATCCGCTGACGCCGATCCAGCTTTCAGCCGAACGTCTGCGCCGCAAATACCTGAAGGAGATCTCCAGCGATACGGAGGTCTTCACCATGTGCACGGACACCATCGTCCGGCAGGTGGACGACATCCGCCGCATGGTGGACGAGTTCTCCGCCTTCGCGCGCATGCCGCAGCCGGTGATGAAGCCGGCCAACATCAACGATCTCGTCCGGCAGGCGGTGTTCCTGCAATCCAGCGCGCACAGCGGCAGGATCCGGTTCGAGACGCGGCTGCCGGCGGGACCGCTGACGGTGGCCTGCGACAACCGGCAGATTTCCCAGGCGCTGACCAACCTGCTGCAGAACGCGGCCGACGCCATCGAAGGCCGCAGCCCGCCCGCCGACGGGTCGGAACTGCCGCCCGGCGAGGTGTCGATCGCGGTGGAGGACGACGGCGAAAAGGTCGTCGTCACCATCGAGGACAACGGCAAGGGCCTTCCCGGCGGCGAGCAGCGCGACCGGTTGACCGAGCCCTATGTGACGACGCGGGCCAAGGGCACCGGGCTGGGGCTCGCGATCGTCAAGAAGATCATGGAGGACCATGGCGGCGTGCTGACCCTGGAGGACCGCGAAGGCGGGACCGGGGCGCGCGTGACCCTGGTCATCCCGCACCCGGTTACGGCCGCGAACGACGCGGACGGCCGTGACGACAGGCCGGCGGAGACCGGCGGAGAGATGAGGCACGAAGCCCATGGCGCATGACATTCTGATCGTCGACGACGAAGCTGATATCCGGATGCTGATCGCCGGCATCCTGAACGACGAAGGCATCAAGACCCGCGAGGCCGCCGACGCCGATCAGGCCTTCGCCCAGGTGGCGGCGCGCCGTCCGAGCCTCGTCGTGCTCGACATCTGGCTGCAGGGCAGCAGGCTGGACGGCCTGCAGATCCTGGAACAGCTGATGCGCGACCATGCGAATCTGCCGGTCATCATGATTTCCGGCCACGGCAACATCGAGACCGCGGTGCAGGCGATCAAGATCGGCGCCTACGACTTCATCGAGAAGCCGTTCAAGGCCGACCGCCTGCTGCTGATGGTGGACCGTGCCATCGAGGCGGCGCGGCTGAAGCGCGAGAACCAGGAACTGAAGCTGCGCGCCGTCGGCGACGCCGAACTGATCGGCCGGTCCTCCGCGGTCAACCAGGTGCGCCAGTCGATCGACAAGGTGGCCCCCACCGGCAGCCGCGTGCTGATCTCCGGCCCGCCCGGCGCCGGCAAGGAGGTGGTCGCGCGCCTGATCCATACCC
>JAEZPL010000832.1 GCA_023413605.1 Pseudomonadota bacterium | reverse complement strand
GTTCTGGAACGCGCTGTCCATCCGCCCGATACACGACACCGATGGAGAGTTGCGCTGGTTCGTGGGGTCGTCCATCGACGTGACCCGCCGCCGCCAGTCGGAGCAGGAACTGCGCGACGCGCAGGAGCAGCTGACCCGTCTGGCCGCGGAAACCTTCGCCCTGGCCGAGGACCTCGACCGCGCCCGCGAGGAAGCGGAGGCCGCCCGCGTGGCCGCCGAGAATGCCAGCCGCGCCAAGTCGCGCTTCCTCGCCATGATGAGCCACGAACTGCGGACGCCGATGACGGCGGTGATCGGCATGGGCGACCTTCTGATGGGCACGCCGCTGAGCGATCAGCAGCAGGGCTACGTGAAAACCCTGCGTTCCTCCGCCGACACTCTGCTGACCATCCTGAACGACATACTGGATTTCTCCAAGATCGAGGCCGGGCAGCTGGATATGGAGGAGATCGACTTCTCCCTCTACCGCCTGATCGAGGACGTGGTGCAGCTTTTCGCGGCGCGCGCCGCCGCCAAGGGACTGACGCTCACGGCGTCCATCGCGGAGGACACGCCGCGTCACGTGCGCGGGGACCCCACCCGCCTGCGCCAGATTCTGTTCAATCTCGTCGCCAATGCCATCAAGTTCACCGTGCGGGGCGGCATCGAGATTGCCGTCTGGTGCCCGGAGGCCAAAGGCGAGGACCTGTTTCTGCGGTTCGAGGTGGCGGACACCGGCATCGGCATGACCGAGGAGCAGCGCGCCCGCGTGTTCGAGGCCTTCGTGCAGGCCGACGTCTCGACCAGCCGCAAGTACGGCGGGACCGGGCTGGGGCTGGCCATCTGCAAACGGCTTGTCGAGGCGATGGGCGGCGACATCGTCGTGTCCAGCGTGCCCGGCCGGGGCTCCACCTTCCGCTTTTCCATCCGCTCCCGTCTGGCCGAGGCGATCCCCGCCGCCGATGCGCTGGGCCGCCCCGTGGCGGAGATCATCGAAGCGGCAAGCCTGACGGGCGACGACGCCGTGGCGGTTTCGTTGCGCCTGCTGCTGGCGGAGGACAACGACGTCAACCGCATGCTGATCTCGGCCATGCTGACCCGGCTGGGGCACCGGATCGACGCCGTGGCGGACGGCCGTGCGGTCGTCGCGGCCTTGCAAGCCGCCGATTACGACGTCGTGCTGCTCGATATGGAAATGCCCGTAATGGACGGCCGCACCACAGCGCGGGCGATCCGGCGCATGAACGGACCGGCGTCGCGCCTGCCGATCGTCGGCATTTCGGCCGACGCCCTGCCGGAGCATCGCGACGGGCACATGGCGGCCGGGCTCGACGCCTATCTCACGAAGCCCATCGACTGGGAGCATCTGCACGCGGTCATCATCGATCTGGCGACCCGACCGTGCGACGACCGCGCGGTTCCCGTACCGGACGTGGCCGACGCCGTGCCGGAACGGGATCTCTTCGCCCGCCTGCCGCTGGTGGACCGGGTGAAGCTGTCGGAACTGCGGCTGGCCCTTGGATCGGAAAGCCTGGACGGCATGCTGCGCCTGCTGCCGGAAACCGCCATGCGGGAATTGACGGCGGTGCGCTCGTCCCTGCAGGGCAACCGCCCCCGCGACCTGCGCCAAGCCGCCCACACGCTGGCGGGTCTGGCCGCCAATTTCGGAACGCCGCGCATGGCCGCCATCGCCCGCGCGCTGAACGACAACTACACCGATCCGGACAAGGTCGCGGCCCTGGTGCCGCTTCTGGAACGCGTGGTGGAGGCCACCAGCCGAACGATCCTGGACTCCGACACGGGCGTGCCGCCGCTCCACTGATCCCGGTCTGCCGGGTTTGGGATTTGCTGGGTCTGGTCCGCGCCCTACTCCGCCGCGTCCACACGTCCGCGCGGTTCACCCTTGGGTGCGTTGTTCGGCCCCCGCCCCTTCTGCTACATGATGGGCATGGCACGTCGTCGCAGCGGGTCGCCCCGCATTCCCCACCCGGACCAGTTCGATCTGCTCGACTTTCCCGAGCCGACCGCCGTCCTGATCACCTATTCCGGCCGCACCGTCGACCTGGAGCACCCGGATTTCAGCCATTTCGAGATCGAGGACATCGCGCGCCCGCTGGCCTATCAATGCCGCTTCGTCGGCAACACGCGGGCGTTCTTCAGCGTCGCGCAGCATTGCGTGCTGGCAAGCCACCTCGTGCCGCAAGGCTACGAGTTCGACGCGCTGATGCACGACAGTGAGGAGGCCTTCACCGGCGACTGGCCGACACCCTGGAAGGCGCGCATAGGGCGGGACGCCATCCGCACGGCCATCGCGCCGATCAAGCAGGCGCTCGCCGAGCGCTTCGGCTTCCGCTATCCGGAGCCGAAGGCCGTCAAACTGGCCGACCAGCGCGCGCTTGCAACCGAACTGCGCGATCTGTGCGCCCCGCACCGGGTCAACTGGCAGGACCTGCCGCCCGCCGCGGCGGAGCCGATTGTCCCGCTCGGACCGGAGGAGGCGATGGCCGCCTTCCTCGCCCGCTATCAGGAACTGAAGCCAAGTCGTTGAGACCGCGGGCCGTCAAGCCTGTCCCACCGTATGGCCGGCGCCCCGACCACGGCGGCTTCTGGCCGCTGTGTGCCCGATGGCCATGTCCTCGCCCGCCCCACCGGCGCCGGCTCCGCTTTCCGCCTGTTTGGCGCAACGTTCGGCCAGTTCGCGGATCGCCCCGCGAATCTCCGGGTCGCGGATGTTCTGGAAGTAGCGGGCGAGCATGAGCGCCTCGCGCGACCGCAGCGTGCCTTCCGACTCCTCGGTCTGGGCGCCCGCGGCGGCTCCTTCCTGGACGGCGTGGCGTTCCTCCAGCCCTTCGAAAAAGACGGAGACCGGCACCCGGAAGAACTGCGCCAGCTTGAACAGGCGGCTTGCGGAAACACGGTTGAAGCCACGCTCGTACTTTTGCAGCTGCTGGAACGTCAGCCCCAGGGCAGAGGCCACGTCGCTTTGACTCAGTCCGGCCAACATGCGCAATTCGCGCAGCCGCTGCCCCACGAAAACATCGACCTCATTGAGGCCTTCCTTCTTTTCCCGGCCGCGTTTTTTCACAGCATTCCCCCATCCGTTACGATGTTTTCTTCCGACGCGCCGCCATCCAACAGACAGCGCAGAGCCGGAAAGATTTCGTGTCGCCTATGCCACGGCGAATTTGGCAACACATCCGCTTCCATTGCAACTCAGCTATGACGCACCAAACGCAAAGTCAACCGGTGCTGTGTCGTTTACTACCTCATACCCACCGGGCTCTGCATCACCCAAGCCGAACGAACAATCATATCATTCTTTCTTTCGAAGTATTTCTGTAGTAATCCTCAAAGGTATAGGGACGCATACGCGCGCATTGCGAACGCGCTAGGAAGTTTTCTCCACTTGGGTACCGAATGGGCGTGTCCGGCGCGCACCGGTAGGCACATTTTGCCGGGCGCTGGGCAATTTCTGCCCATGCATTAACCCTCTATTCATCAAGACAAAGCAGCATGCCCGCTGAAGTAGACCTCGGCGCGGAATTTGCAGCCGTTTTGCTGCGCCTGCGAACTCAAGAACGTTCTGCCGTCGCCGAGGCATCCGACCGGGGAAACGCGCGTGAACAATCTGTTGCAGACATTGCGCAATCTCGGCCCCGCACGCCTTGCGGCGATCGGCGGCGTCGGCATTCTGCTGATCGGATTCTTCGTCTACCTGATGACGCGCCTGTCCACCCCGGACATGGAGCTTCTGTACGCCGATCTTCAACAGGGCGAGGCCGCGGCCATCTCCAAGAAGCTGGAGGAGGGCAAGGTCCCCTTTACGGTCGACAAGACCGGCACGAAGATCATGGTCCCGTCCGAACAGGTCGGGCCGGTCCGCATGAAGATGGCGGCGGCGGGCCTGCCGTCCGGCGGCTCGGTCGGCTACGAGCTGTTCGACAAGGGCGAAGGCTTCGGCGCCACCAGCTTCATGCAGAACATCAACCACCTGCGCGCGCTGGAAGGCGAGATGGCGCGCACGGTGCAGACCTTGAACGGCGTGCAGCAGGCCCGCGTCCATCTGGTGCTGCCCAAGCGCGAGCTGTTCGCCCGCCAGCAGAACCCGGCGACCGCCAGCGTCTTCCTGAAGCTGCGCCCCGGCGCGCAGCTGACGCGCGAGAACATCCAGGCCATTCAGCACCTGATCGCCGCGTCGGTGCCGAACCTGGACCCAAGCCACATCTCGATCGTCGACGACAAGGGCAAGCTGCTGGCCCGCGGCACGGGCAACGACAGCCCCGACGCCATGCTGGCCTCGGCGGAAGAGAAGAAGGTCGCCTACGAAGGCCGGCTCGCCCGCACCATCGAGGATCTGCTGGGCCGCACCGTCGGCTACGGCAAGGTCCGGGCGGAGGTGTCGGCCGACCTCGATTTCGATCGCATCACCACCCAGTCGGAAATCTTCGATCCGGAAAGCCAGGTCGTCCGCTCGACCCAGACGGTCAACGAAACGAACGAAAGCAGCGACCGCGACCCCCTGGCGCCGGTCACCGTGGACCAGAACCTGCCGACCTCGCAGTCCGGCAACAACGCCGGCCCGATCTCGCACAACAAGCAGGGCCGGACGGAAGAGACCACCAACTACGAGATCAGCAAGACCACCAAGAACCACGTCCGAGAGACCGGGCAGGTGCGCCGCCTGTCCGTGGCGGTCCTGGTGGACGGCACCTATGCCCCGCCCAAGGACGGCAACCCGCCGGCTTACCAGCCCCGCACCGAGCAGGAGGTCGAGAATATAAAGGCCCTCGTGCGCTCGGCCGTCGGCCTCGACGCGGTGCGCGGCGACACGCTGGAAGTCATCAACATGCGGTTCTGGACGCCGGAAGACGACATCCAGAAGCCCGACGAGCTGTTCCTCGGCATGACCAAGGAGGACCTGTTCCGCATCGCGGAGATGGTGGTCCTGGGCATCGTCGCCGTGCTGATCATCCTGCTGGTCATCCGCCCGCTGATCACCCGCGCCTTTGACAAGGCCGATCAGCAGGAAGAGGACGACATGGACCGCCTGCTGTCCGACCAGAGCGGCGTGCCCGCGGCACTGGCGGCGCCAACCGGCGCGCTGGCCCAGGATCTTGCGCTGGAGGCCGCCCAGGCCGACGAGGAACTGGAGCAGATGATCGACATCAACCGCGTCGAAGGCCGCGTCCGCGCCTCCTCGCTGCGCAAGGTCGGCGAGATCGTGGAGAAGCATCCGGAGGAAGCGGTGTCGATCCTGCGCAACTGGCTCTACCAGGAGAGCTGACGCATGAGCTCCGTCCGCAAATTCCTGTTCGACGAGTCCTTCGACATCGATGCGCCCCATGCGCGGCAGCATCAGGTCCAGGACGAGTATCTGGAGCCCGAGCCGGAACCCGAGCCCGAATTGCCCCCGCCCCCTCCGCCGCCGACCTTCGGCGAGGCCGACCTCGCCGCCGCCCGCGCCGAGGGGTATGCGGAAGGCGAGGTTGCCGGTAAATCGGCCGGCTACGGGCAGGGCTTCGTGGCCGGCAACAACGCCGGGCGCCAGGAAGGCTATGAGAACGCCAAGCGGGAGATTGAGGCAACCGTCCAGGCCCGCATCGCGAACGCGCTGGAGGCCATCGGCGGCGGTGTCCAGCACCTGATCAACGAACAGTACGCCGCGGGTGCTGTTCTGTCCGATCAGCCCGTGCACATCGCTCTGGCCATCGTCCGCAAGCTGATGCCGGAACTGGCGCGGCGCGGCGGCCTTGTGGAGGTGGAAGGCATGGTGCGCGCCTGCCTGACCGACCTGATCGACGAACCGCGCCTGATCGTGCGCGTCGCCGAGGATACGATCGATCTGGTGCGCGAGCATCTGGACGAGGTGATCGGATCCCGCGGATTCGGGGCCAAGCTGATGGTGGTGGGAGACCCCGCCCTTGCCCCCGCAAGCTGCCGGATCGAATGGGCCGAAGGCGGTGTTGAGCGTGACACCGCCCGACTTTTGGCGGATATCGAACGGCGTGTGGCAAACCTGCTGGAGGCTCCGGCGCCGCTCTGACGGCATCGGTCGGATGAGCACCGGCGCCGCCCAGGCGGCGTCAATCAAAGGGGATCGTGGAGACACAGATGGCCAAGGACAGCTTCTCCCTCGACGAGTTGGACAACGGCGGCCGCGGCGACGTCGCGGACTACGAGACCGGCCTGGGTCCAGCCAAGGATCTGGAGGCGGTCTACGACATCCCCGTTCAGATCTCGGCCGTGCTGGGCAAATCGACCATGCAGGTGAGCCAGCTTCTGAAGCTCGGCCGCGGCGCGGTGGTGGAGCTGGACCGCAAGGTCGGCGAGGCCATCGACATCTACGTGAACAACCGTCTGGTCGCCCGCGGCGAGGTGGTCGTCGTGGAAGACCGGCTGGGCATAACCATGACCGAAATCATCAAGTCGGACCGCGGATGAGCCTTCTTCGAGACACGGCGGACAGCGCCCGCCGCGGCGGGCGGAACGGTCCCGGCGCCATGTCGCCGGGCCGTGCCTCGCGCCAGCGCGGGGGCATGGACGTGGCGACCCTGGTCGGGCTCGCCGCGGCGGCGGCCGTCATCTTCGTCGCCATGGCGTCGGGCGGCAGTCTGCGCGCCTTCATCGACCCGCCTTCGCTGATCATCGTCCTGGGCGGCACGCTGGCGGTCACCACCGCGTCCTTCTCGCTCGGCGACGTCGGAGTCGCGTGGCGGGACGCCGGGGCCGTGCTGATCCACCGCACCAGCGACCCGCGCGGCGTCGCGCGGCAGGTCCTGCTGCTGGCCGAAGCCGCGCGCCGCGCGCCGGAAACGCTGCGCAACGTCCTGCCGGAACTGCGCGCCGAGTCCTTCCTGCACCGCTCCGTCACGCTGGTGGCCGAAGGGCTGCCGCCCGACGACATCGAGCGCATGCTGATCGGCGAGGTCGAGGCGAGCGGCGCCAGCCGCATCAAGAGCGCCGGCGTGCTGCGCCGCGCGTCGGAGGTGGCGCCCGCCATGGGCCTGATCGGCACGCTGGTCGGCCTCGTCCAGATGCTGGGCGGCCTGAACGACCCGTCGAGCATCGGACCGGCGATGGCGCTGGCCCTGCTGACCACCTTCTACGGCGCCGTCCTCGGCAACGTCGTGATGGCCCCGCTCGCCGCCAAGGTTGAGCGGGCCGCCGAGGAAGACGCGCTCGTCAAGACTCTCTACACCATCGGCGCCGTATCCATCGCGCGTCAGGAAAATCCGCGGCGTCTGGAGATGCTCCTGAACGCCGTTCTTCCGCCTGGAAAGCGGATTCAGTACTTCGACCGGGACTCCGACCGGGGATCTCCGAGGGGAGCGTAAGCGATGCGTCTGTTGATCGTTGGAGCGTTGGAAGGATACATCACCGCCGCTGGCAAGATCGCCATGCAGCGCGGTGCCAAGGTGTCCCACACCGACAGCATCGAGGGTGCGCTCAACGCCCTGCGCGCCGCGGCCGGTGCCGATCTTGTGATGATCGACGTCAAACTCGACATCGCCGGATTCATCGAAAGCCTGAAGGCGGAGCGGATCACCATCCCCGTGGTCGCCTGCGGCATCGGCACCGACGCGGCTGCGGCCGTGAAGGCGATTCGCGCCGGTGCCAAGGAGTACGTCCCCCTGCCCCCGGACGCGGAGCTGATCGCCGCCGTTCTGGAAGCGGTGGCCGAGGAAAGCCACGCCATCGTCTGCCAGGACCCGGCCATGCTCGCCACCCTGCGGATGGCCGAGCAGGTGGCCCCCAGCGACGCGTCGGTGATGATCACGGGCGAGAGCGGCACCGGCAAGGAGCTGATGGCCCGCTTCATCCACCGCAAGAGCCGCCGCGCGGATGCCCCCTTCGTCGCGGTGAACTGCGCGGCCATTCCGGAAAACCTTCTGGAATCGGAGCTGTTCGGCCACGAGAAGGGCGCCTTCACCGGCGCCGTGGCCCGTCGCCTGGGCCGGTTCGAGGAGGCGAACGGCGGCACGCTGCTGCTGGACGAGCTGTCGGAGATGCACCCGCGCCTGCAGGCCAAGCTGCTGCGCGCCATCCAGGAAAAGGAAATCGACCGCATCGGCTCGTCCCAGCCGGTCAAGGTCAATGTCCGCCTGATCGCCACCTCCAACCGCAATCTGGAGAACGAGGTCCGCGCCGGCAATTTCCGCGAGGACCTGTATTTCCGCCTGAACGTCTTCAGCGTCGCGATCCCCTCCCTGCGGGAACGGCCGGCGGACATCCCGATGATCGCCGAGCATTTCCTGAAGAAATACGCGCAGGCCAACGGGCTGCCCGACAAGCGCCTGTCGGACGACGCGCTGATCATGCTGCGCAACCACCACTGGCGCGGCAACGTGCGCGAGCTGGAGAACACCATGCACCGCGCGGTGCTGCTCTCCCGCGGGGAGGTGGTCGGGCCTGAGTCGATCCTGCTGACCAGCGCGTCGCTGGCGCCGGAGGGCACGGCCCAAGCCTCCATCCCGCAGAACTCGCCGGTGGCGAACCCCTTCGCAGGGCCCGGCGGCACCGTGCCGGCCGCCCCGCGCGGTTACGCACCGCCGCAGGC
>JAEZPL010000822.1 GCA_023413605.1 Pseudomonadota bacterium | reverse complement strand
AGGTTGTTGGTGGTGCCGGCCTGGGCGAAGGGGATGCCGGCGACCACGACCATCTGGTCGTTGGGCTTGGCGAAACCCTGGGTCTGCGCGATGTCGATGGCGCGCTTCACCATCTCCTCGTAGGTGTGGATGTCCTCCGACCGGATGCTGTGCGCACCCCACAGCAGGCACAGCCGCCGGGACACCGCTCCGTGCGGCGTGATCGCCAGAATCGGCACCGCCGGGCGCCTGCGCGCGATGCGCGCCGCCGTGGTCCCGCTGGAGGTGAAGGCCACGATCGCGGAGGCGTGGATCACGTCCGCCAGATCGGCCGCCGCCGCGGCGACCGCGTGCGGCGCCGTCTGCTCCTCGCCGGGGTCGGACGCGTCGATGATCGAGCGGTACAGCTTGTGCTGCTCGGTGCTGCGGATGATGCGGTCCATCATCTCGACCGCCTCCGCCGGGTAGGCGCCCGAAGCGGATTCCGCCGACAGCATCACCGCGTCGGCGCCATCGTAGATGGCCGTCGCCACGTCCGACGCCTCGGCCCGCGTCGGGGTCGGGGCGTTGACCATGGAATCGAGCATCTGCGTGGCGACGATCACCGGCTTCACCGCAAGGCGGCAGGCGCGCACCAGTTCCTTCTGCCGGCCGGGCACCTCCTCGTGCGGGATTTCCACGCCCAGGTCGCCGCGGGCCACCATGATGGCGTCCGACAGGCGGATGATGTCGTCGATCCGGTCCAGCGCGGCGGGCTTCTCGATCTTCGCCATCAGGCCGGCGCGGTCGCCGATCAGACCCCGCGCTTCCAGCAGGTCCGCCGGCTTCTGCACGAAGGACATGGCCACCCAGTCGACGCCCAGTTCCAGGCCGAAGGCAAGGTCGGTGCGGTCCTTGGCGGTCAGGGGCGACAGTTCCAGCACCGTGCTGGGCAGGTTGACGCCCTTGCGGTTGGAGATCACGCCGCCGGTGACGACCTTGGCGTCGATGTAGTCATCGCCCAGGCCGGTGACGGCGACGCGCACGCGGCCATCGTCGATCAGCAGGTTGTGCCCCGGCGCGACGGCGGCGAAGATCTCCGGGTGCGGCAGCGGAATCGCCGACTTGTCGCCGTCGGCGCCCTTCAGTACGAAACGGATGGTCTCCCCGGCGGTGACGGTGATCTTGCCGTCGCGGATGGTGCCGACGCGGATCTTCGGCCCCTGAAGGTCCTGAAGGATGCCGATGGGGCGGCCGACCTCGACCTCCAGGGCGCGGATGGCGGCATGGACCTTGGCGTGGTCGTCGTGGGTTCCGTGGCTGAAGTTCAGCCGGAACGTATCGACGCCCGCCAGGAACAGCCTCTTCAGCATTTCAGGCGTGTTGCTGGCGGGTCCGACCGTGGCAACAATCTTCGCGCGGCGATGACGACGCATTATTTTTCTCGGCCGCGAGGGCCGCCTCCTTTTTGGAGCGTTGGGAGTCAGGGGCGGTTTGCGGGCAGGGCGCCCACGCCACGCAGATAGCTGTGACCGCACCGCCCGGAAAGCAAGACTCCCGCGTCGTTAGAATCGGGCTCCGGTGAAATGCACAATCTGGGCGCCGGCCTCGTAATAGGCTTCCTTCGCGGCCCTGTGCCGGGCCGGTTCGGGCGCGGTGATCGGCAGCGGGAGGTCGTTTTCGCCGATGGCCCCGAGCATCAGTTGCGCAAGGCAGCGCCCGAACACCGTGCCCGGCGCGATGCCGCGTCCGTTGTAGCCGCTGAAGGACACGACGTTCCGGCCGAGCCGGTGGAAGCGCGGCAGGCTGTTGTCGGTCATGCCGATCTGCCCGTACCACTCGCATTCGAACTCCACGCCGCGGAGCTGCGGGAACAGCTTCGCCAACGCCCGCCGGCCCCAGTCGCGGTGGATCGCCAACCCCGACCCTCGCAGCGCGCCGACGCTGCCGAAGACCAGCCGGCCCTGCTGGTCGAAGCGGAAGGAACTCAGCACCTCGCGCGTGTCCCACACGCCCTGCCGCTCCGGCAGGATGGAGCGGCGCAGATCCTCGTCGAGCGGCTTCGTCGCGAGGTTGAAGTAAGGCAGGTGGACGAGTTCGCCACGCACCTCCGGCCAGACGGCGCTGGTGTAGGCGTTGGTGGCGACGATGACGCGCGGGGCACGGACGGAACCGCGCGGCGTCAGCAGGCGCCACGCGGCGCCCTCGTCTTCGACCGCCTCCACCGGGCTGGCCGTGTGGATGACCGCACCCGCGGCGATGGCCGCCGCGGCCAACCCGCGGGCGTAGGCGAGCGGCTGGATGGTCCCGGCCCGTTCGTCGAGCAGCGAACCGGAATAGGCCCGCGTCCCGACCTTGCGCGCGGTGTCCTCGGAGTCCAGCAGGTGGACCGGGGCGCCGCGCTGCCGCCATTGCCGGGCGCGCTCCCGAATCTCCTCATAGCCCTTGGCGCCCACGGCGCAGTGCAGGGTGCCGCGATGCTCCGCCTCGCAGGCCATCCCGTGCCGCCGGACCAAGTCGAACACCACGCTCGGCGCGTTGCCGAGCAGGTTGAGCAGGCGCTTCCCGTGCGTGTCGCCCAGCACGGCGGGTAGCTCGTCCGGCATGACCCACATGCCGGCGTTGACGAGGCCGACGTTGCGGCCGGAGCCGCCGAATCCGATCTCCACTCCCTCCAGCACGGCGACCGACGCGCCGCCCTGGGCGAGGTGCAGCGCCGCCGACAGGCCGGTGAAGCCGGCGCCGATCACCGCCACGTCCACGGCGATGTCGCCTTCCAGGGCGGCGGTGGCGGGCGGCGGCGGAGCGGAGCGCTCCCACAGGCCATGGCTGCGCGGATCGTTCTTCATGCGACGCCTTTCTCGGGTTGTGCTGGCGGGTTGTGCTGACGGCTTCTCAGGGGTCCGGTGCGTGCGCATGTCATGCGCGACGGGCATCATCTTTCCGCGCAACATTCGTTGTTTCAAACGATGTTGCCGTGTAATGTCATGACGGATCGGAATGAACGTGCCGGGTGCCGGACAAGGGGTATGACGTGGCGATCGTGCGGCGGTTCCTGCCCTCCATGTCCCTGCTGAGCGCGTTCGAGGCGGCGGCCCGGCACCAGAGCTTCACCGCCGCCGCCGCCGAGCTGAACCTGACCCAGAGCGCCGTCAGCCGCCAGATCCGCGCGCTGGAGGACATTCTGGGGTCGGAGCTGTTCCTGCGCGAACGGCAGACCGTGCGCCTGACCCTGGCGGGGGAAACCTACGCGCAGCAGGTGCGGGAAGCGTTGCAGCACATCTCCACCGCCACGCTGAACTTCCGCGCCAACCCGCACGGCGGCACCCTGAACCTTGCGATCCTGCCGACCTTCGGCACGCGCTGGCTGGCGCCCCGGCTGCCCGGCTTCGTGGCGGAGCATCCCGGCATCACCGTCAACCTGACAACGCGGCTTGCGCCCTTCGACTTTCAGCTGGATCAGGTCGACGCCGCCATCCATTTCGGCGCGCCGGACTGGCCGGGCGCCGAACTCGACCCGCTGATGCGCGAGACGGTGGTGCCGGCCTGCAGCCCGGCGCTGCTCGCCAGGCACCGCTTCACCGAACCCAAGGACCTGCTGGACGCGCCGCTGCTGCACCTCGTCTCGCGCCCCGATGCCTGGGAACGCTGGTTCGAGGCCATGGGCGTGTCGCCGGAAGGTGTCCGCGGCATGCTGATCGACCAGTTCGCCACGGTGGCGCAGGCCGCGACGTCCGGCATGGGCGTGGCGCTGCTGCCCCGCTTCCTGTTCGAGGCCGAGCTTGCGCGCGGCGATCTGGCGGAGGCGCTGCACGGCCCTGTGGAAAGCCCCGGCCGCTATTATCTCGCATGGCCCACCAAGCGGGAATCCTATCCCCCGCTCCAGGCCTTCCGCGCCTGGATCCGCAAACAGGCGGCCGGTGCTTGATCCGTGAGAAAAAGGTCGCTGACGGCGGGCCTTCAGGCTATGCAGAGGGCATGACCACAGACGCCGACTTCGACATCTTCATCGTGACCTCCCCCGGCCTGGAATCCGCGCTTTGCGAGGAGGTGCGGGGCAGGGGCTTCAAGGATCCCACACCGGGCAAAGGCGGCGTGACGGTGCAGGGCGGCTGGCCGGAGGTCTGGCGCGCGAACCTCGAACTCCGCGGCGCGACCCGCGTCCTGGCGCGTATCGGCGCCTTCCGCGCCTTGCATCTCGCCCAGTTGGACAAGCGCGCGCGCAAGGTGGCCTGGGGCGACATCCTGCGCCCGGACGTGCCGGTGCGCGTCGAGGCGTCCTGCAAGGCCTCCCGCATCTACCACGCGGGCGCCGCCACCCAGCGGATCGAGCGGGCCATCCAGGAGGAACTCGGCGCGCCGATCTCCGCCGAGGCCGAGGTCGTGGTCAAGGCACGCATCGACGACGACCTGTGCACCATCAGCGTCGACACCTCCGGGGAATCCCTGCACAAGCGCGGCCACAAGGAAGCGGTCAACAAGGCCCCGATGCGGGAAACACTGGCAGCTCTGTTCCTGCGCCAGTGCGGGTTCGACGGCAGCGAACCGGTGGTGGACCCGATGTGCGGGTCCGGCACCTTCGTCATCGAGGCGGCGGAGATCGCCGCCGGCCTGAACCCCGGCCGATCGCGCCGTTTCGCCTTCGAACAGCTCGCCACCTTCGACGAGGCCGCCTGGCAGCGGCTGCGTGCGGCCGGGGGAGGCACCCAGCCTGCCGTTCGCTTCTACGGCAGCGACCGCGACGCCGGGGCCATCGACATGAGCCGCGCCAACGCGGAGCGCGCGGGCGTCGCCGCCTGGACGGAGTTCCGGCAGCACGCCGTCAGCGACCTCGTCCCGCCGGAAGGGCCGCCGGGGCTCGTCATCGTCAACCCGCCCTACGGCGCCCGGATCGGCGACAAGAAGGCCCTGTACCCGCTCTATCAGGCGCTCGGCCGCACGCTCCTGTCGGGATTCACCGGCTGGCGGGTTGGGTTGATCACCAACGAACCCTCGCTGGCCAAGACGACCGGCCTGCCCTTCGCAGACCCGGCGGTGTCGGTGTCGCACGGCGGGCTGCGGGTGGGCCTGTACGTGACCGGCCCCCTTCCCTAAAGCGAATTGCCATTCGCTTTAGATTCACATGCCCTCACTTGCCGGCTCTCAGCGGATGCCCCTGGCATCCGCCTGCCGCCAGCGGAAACCAAGTTCCCGCGAGAGGCCCGGCTTCGGCCGCACGTGCGGCCGGGACCGCGGTCGCGGTCTTATACCGAAGGCGTTTGATGGCTTCCA
>JAEZPL010000783.1 GCA_023413605.1 Pseudomonadota bacterium | reverse complement strand
CCCTCACCCCAACCCCTCTCCCCTCAAGGGAGAGGGGCTTTTTATTTGTCCAACCGGCCCTCTGCCGCCGCGAGTATTGTTTCCAGAACGCCTTCCAAATTGGTCAGCACGTCGGGGTTCCAAAAGCGCAGAACGCGAAAGCCTTCCGCAACCAGGAATTCCGTCCGCGCGACGTCCGATACAGGGATACAGGAGTGTGCTGGCTGCCGTCGACTTCAACGACCAGCTTCCGCTCCAGACAGACGAAATCGACGATGCAACGGCCACCCGCGATGGGCTGCTGAGGCCGGAACTTCAAGCCACCAAGCCGCCGGTCACGCAGGCCGGACCAGAGCTTCTTCTCGGCTTCCGTCGCCGAAGACCGCAGTATCTTCACCAGATTGGACATCGTATTTCCCCAAAACACTCGGGGATTTTACCGTCTAGCCGACGTTCGAAAAAGCGCCCCCCGCCATGCTGCTCCCCGACGGGCGGATCACGCTTGCCCTTGACGCCGCACCCCGAATGCCTTAATCACCGCGCCCACGCGTCAGCACCCCTGGAGGCTGGCGCTTTTTTCCGTTTGAGGAGCATTCCAATGACTCAGATCGTTCCGTTCAGCGCCGAAGCGCGCGACCGGGCCGGCAAGGGGACCGCCCGCCAGACCCGTCGTGATGGCCGCGTCCCGGCCGTGATCTACGGTGGCAAGCAGGCCCCCATCATGATTTCGCTGGACAAGTTCGCGTTCAACCGCGTCCTGAACCAGCCGGGTTTCTTCACGCACCTGTTCGACATCACGGTCGACGGCGCCACCCACCGCGTTCTGCCGCGTGACGTGCAGTTCCACCCGGTGACTGACGCCCCGCTGCATGTGGACTTCCTGCGCGTGTCGGCCGACACCCGCACCCACGTCCAGGTTCCGGTCGAGTTCGTCGACCAGGAGAAGTCGCCGGGCCTGAAGCGCGGCGGCGTGCTGAACATCGTCCGCCACGAGCTGGACGTGACCGTCTCCGCCGGCAACATCCCGGAGAGCATCACGATCTCCTGCGAGGGCTTCGACGTCGGCGACTCGATCCACATCTCCGCGGTGAAGCTGCCGGAGGGTGTGACCTCGACCATCACCGACCGCGACTTCACGATCGCCACGATCGTCGCTCCGTCGGGCCTGAAGTCCGAGGAAGCCGAGACGCCGGCCGCCTGATCGGACGCGTTTTGACGGGTACGGCAGGGGGCTTCGGCCCCCTGTTTCGTTTTTGGAATAAGGAGACGTCGCCATGCTGCTGCTGGTGGGATTGGGCAACCCCGGCGCCGAATACGCGCGCAACCGGCACAACATCGGCTTCATGGCGGTCGAGGAGATCGCGCGCCGCCACGGCTTCAGCCCCTGGCGCAAGCGCTTTCAGGGCCAGACCGCCGAAGGCACCGTGGCCGGCGACAAAATTCTGGCGCTGGAGCCGCTGACCTTCATGAACGTGTCCGGCCAGTCGGTCGTGGCCGCCTTGCAATTCTTCAAGCTGAAGCCCGAGAACGTCGTCGTCATCCACGACGAGCTTGACCTGCCCCCCGGCAAGATCCGAGTCAAGAAGGGCGGCGGCCATGGCGGGCACAACGGCTTGCGGTCCATCGACAGCCACATCGGCAAGGAATACTGGCGCATCCGGCTGGGCATCGGCCATCCCGGCAACAAGGATCTGGTCAGCGGCTACGTCCTGCACGACTTCGCCAAGGCCGACCAAGCCTGGCTCGACCCGCTGATCGACGCCGTCGCCGACGCCTTCCCCCTGATGGCGAAGGGCCAAGCCGAGAATTTCATGAACAAGGTCACGTTGGCGACAACTCCGGGGAAGTAAGGCCCGATTGTCTGCGCTCCGCGGCGCTTCCTCCGTCACGCCCGAACGTTGCGGATGCGCACTTCAACCCAAGCCAAAATGCCGCAGCGCTTGCGCACCTTCGCTGTGACAGCCGTCACCGCCCCTCACGCTTCAGGTGATTAACGTCCTGCCCACTCGCCGAAATGGCGACCAGGACACACCGATCGATTGAGGAGCAGACTATGACGATCACAATAATCGGCTCGGCGGAGGCTGATTACCTGTCCGGCACATCGGGTGCCGATTCTATTTCGGGCGCGGAAGGCAACGATACTTTGCGCGGCAGGGCCGGCACCGACACGCTGCTGGGTGGCGATGGCGACGACCACCTGTACATCGACGCCGCGGACACGGTGATCGACGGGGGCACCGGCTACGACACGGCCCATGTCCAGGGACCGGCCGGCGTCGCCCTGAACCTCGCCGCCACCAACATCGAGCGCGCCTATGGCGGAGCCGGCGCCGACACGTTGACCGGCGCGGGTGCCGCCGGATCGGTGGAGATCAACGCTGGCGGCGGTGACGATGTGATCGCCGGAGGCGCCTTCGCCGACACCCTGCGTGGCGGCGAGGGCAACGACACGGTCGATTACAGCCAATCCTCCGCCGGGGTGACGGTAAACCTGGCCACGGGCGTCGGCAGCGGCGGTAGCGCCGCGGGTGATCGGCTCTCCGGGATTGAGAACGTCGTCGGCTCGGCCTTTGCCGACCGCCTGACCGGCAACGCCGGGGCGAACCGGCTGGAAGGCGGCGGCGGCAACGACACGCTGATCGGCGGCACGGGCACCGACACTGCGGTCTTTGCAGGGAGTGTCTTCGATTACTGGGCAACGAAGGAGGGATCCACCTGGACCATCCAATCCTTCTCCACCAACGAGGGCACCGACACGATCGAACAGGTGGAGTACGCACAATTCGCCGATGCGGTGATCCGGCTGGATACCAACAACGCGCCGGTAATCCGTTCCGAATTCTCCGTCGTGACCAATGAGGACGCCGCACCGCTGACCGAATACCTGCTGACGGGCGCCTGGGATTTCGAAACCCCCTGGTTGTCGGTCGCGTCGTTCACCCAGACCGGCGGGCCGTCTGCGAGCGTGATGCAGGAGGGGACCTTGTTGACGTTGGACCCCCGACAGTTCAATGGGTTGGCCGCAGGGCAGAGCGCCAACCTGACCTTCTCCTATGGGGTGTCGGATGGCACCGACACGACGGCGCGCACCTTGACCGTGACGGTGGAAGGGCGCAACGACGCTCCGACCGGCGTGGTTGACACAGCCACCACGGACGAGCAGACGCCGATCACCATCGACGTTCTGGCCAACGACTCCGATGTGGATCAGGGCGCGGTCCTATCTATCGTGGGGTTGGGGACGGCCGGCAGCATGACCGGCACCACCGCGCGCGGCGCCATGGTGAGCGTCGTCGACGGCAAAGTCGTCTACGATCCGACGGCATCAGCCGAGATTGCGGCGCTGCCCTCCGGACAGCCAGTCGCCGACAGCTTCACTTATTTGGTGTCCGACGAACACGGCGCCCTATCGCAGGTGATGGTTTCAGTCGGGGTGAACGGTGATGCTCCCGTCACCACCGAGCGTACCCTGACCTTCGACGGCGGGACCATGGTTGACGCCTACGATCCCAAATGGCCGCCCAGCCTCGGCATGGATCCCGTGACTCCGTATGCCAAGTTCGGCGGCGTTTACGTGGAAAACAATTTCCGTGTCGAGACGCTGTCTGAGACGCGCTTCTACACCATGGAGTCCGGTGATGGTCCGAGCTTCCTGGGAGGAGACCTCGACCATGAGCTTTTCGCATTCGGCACGCCGTGGGACAGCCCTGTCAGCGAACAGGTTATCCGCTTCAGCCTGAACGACGGTGGGACCTTCACATTCACCGGCTACGACACAGAACGTTACTCGCAGTTCATCCTCTCCCCCGAGCAGTGCTACTGGACGTCGTCGTCGGGCGGGCGCTTCAGCGATGCCCAAGGACCTACGGCGGATTTCGGCAGCGTCGGCGACCTGTCGCAATGGACACGCGTGAATGTGACCAGCGAAGGCTTCTCAAACGTCACCTATGTTGACCTCCACATCGCGCAACCGTCAGACTTCATGTCCAATGTCTCGAAATCCGCCGACAACATGACCTTCGTCTGGTAAAAGCAAATATCCGTTTGCCTTGGTTTCCGGGTGGGTCGCGGGCCGGCGTGGTGGAAAACACCACGCCGGCCTTGCTGTGAGCCCGGGGCACCGGCGAGGCGTGGGAAAAGGGAAATCGGCTGTGGTGCCCTCGGCCGTCCCCCTCCCCCACTTCCCGTTTGCGCTTTCGTCCCCCACGTAGGATAAAGCGCCCCAATTCCTGACTTTTCCGACGGCGAGCACCCCCATGGGCTTCAACTGCGGCATCGTCGGCCTGCCGAACGTCGGCAAGTCGACCCTGTTCAACGCGCTGACCGCCACCCAGGCGGCCGAGGCGGCCAACTTCCCCTTCTGCACCAAGGAGCCGAACGTCGGCCGCGTCGGCG
>JAEZPL010000728.1 GCA_023413605.1 Pseudomonadota bacterium | reverse complement strand
CCCTCACCCTAACCCTCTCCCCGGAGGGGAGAGGGAATTTTATTGGGGGGCGAGTTTTGTTGTTGTTGAGGACGGTCAGAGGCCGATCACGCCGCCGTTCTTCTTGGTGATCGCAACCACGGACGGGCGCGGCGGCATGTTGGGCTTGAAGTCGGGCCAGCGGGTGGCCGGATCCTCGAAAAAGGACCGCTTGCCCTTGAACTTCTCCCACTGGTCCACGCCGTCGGTGGCGGGGTGCTGGACGGCGACGAACAGGGTCTTGTCGTCCGGGGTGAAGCAGGGGCCGCACATCTCCGCGCCCACCGGCACGCGGAAGAACATCCTGGACAGGCCGCGCAGGTCGCCTTCGGTCTCCACGGCCCAGACGCCGTCGGCGGTGCCGGACGCCGTGTTCCAGGCCTCCCCCTGGTCGGTGGTGACCCACAGGCGGCCGCGGTTGTCCACCGCCACGTTGTCGGGGCAGGAGAACCAGCCGTTCCCGGTGGTGTCGGCGTGGAACTGCGCGCCGGTCGCCGGGTCCTTCGGGTTGCCGCCGCGCAGCAGGATCTGCCATTCCGCCCTGGCCGCCGCGTGGTCGCCGTTGGCCGGGATGATCTCGACGATGTGGCCCCAGCTGTTCTCGGCGCGCGGGTTGACGGCGTCCACCTGCTCCGGCTTGCGCTTGTTGTTGTTGGTCAGGACCACATAGACCCGGCCGGTCTTCGGGTTGACCTCGATGTCCTCCGGGCGGTCCATCTTGGTGGCGCCCAGCGCGTCGGCGGCGAGGCGGGCGTTGATCAGCACCGTGGCCTGATCGGGGAAGCCCTTGTCCGCGGTCAGCGGACCCTGGCCGTGCACCAGCGGCAGCCATTCCACCGAGGCGTTGGGGTGGAACTTCGCCACGTAGAGCGTGCCGTCGGCCAGGATGTCCATGTTCGCGGCGCGGTTCTTCGGGTCGTACGTCTTTGACGCAACGAACTTGTAGACGTAGTCGAAACGCTCGTCGTCGCCGGTGTAGGCGACCACGGTGCCGTCCTTGCCCACGGCAAGCTGGCAGGCCTCGTGCTTGAAGCGGCCGAGCGCCGTGCGCTTCTTCGGGGTGGAGGTCGGGTCGTAGGGGTCGATTTCGACGATCCAGCCGAAGCGGTTGGGCTCGTTCGGCTCCTTGTTCACGTCGAAGCGGTCGTGGTACTGGCCCCAGTTGTACCATTCGCCGGGGATGCCCATGCGCTTCAGCGACCTGGCGTTTGGGTGGCCGTCCTCCACCTTGCCCCAGAAGTAGCCGTTGACGTTCTCCTCGGCCGACAGCCATGTGCCCCACGGCGTCATGCCGCCGGAGCAGTTGTTCAGCATGCCGCGGACCCTGGTGCCGGTCGGGTCGTAGCCGGTCTTCATCAGGGCATGGCCGGCGGCGGGGCCGGTGATGGCCATCTCCGTCTCGCCGGTGATGCGGCGGTTGTACCGGGAGTTCGGGTCGTAGACCCACGTGCCCTTCACCTTGCGGATCTCGACGACCGAGCCGCCGTGCGCGGCGATCTCGATGTCGGCGAGTTCCCTGGTCAGGCGGGCGAACTTGGCCTTCTGCTGCTCCACGCCGACGCCGGGGAACATGACCTCCTCGTCGGTGTACTCGTGGTTCACGCAGAGCAGGGCGCGGTCCGGGTTGCGGGAGCCGAGCGGCAGCGGCGCGTAGCCGACGAAGTCGTTGTTGTAGCCGAACTGCTGCGCCTGGGCGGCGGCGGTCTGCCTCATGGGGTCGAAGGCCGGCGCGCCGGGAAGCACGGGGTCGCCCCAGCGGATCAGGATGTCGGCGTCATAGCCCGCGGCGACGTGGTGCGTCTCGTCCACGCCGTGGGCGATTTCCTGGAAGCTGAAGGAGGTCTTGGCGGGCTTCGGCGCCGTCGTGGTGGCGGCCTCCGCCCCGCGGGCCGTGAGCAGGGCGCCCGGGCCGAGGATCGCGCTGAGCGCCGTGCCGGCCAGCATGCCGCGCATCAGGTCGCGGCGGCCGAAGCGCGCGGTGATGACGTCGCCCATGGTCGGGTTGTCGGTCGGGTTGGACCCGATGTCCTCCCGCCCTTCGAAGGTCAGGTACTTGGTGCCCTTCCGGGGCAGGCTGTCGATGTCCATCACGGCGCCTCGTCTCTTTCCGCCAACTGTTGTGGGTATGGCGTGGGGACATTACCGGCGGGCCGTGACGGATTCTTTGCACTCCCATGAAGGCGGGGTGAATTCAAAGGGGGTACTGTTTCGGGCGGGGTGCCGGTTCAGGCGCTCTCCCGGCGCAGAGTCTCGAAGGCGGCGAGCGCCCGGTCTCGGGCGGCGCCGTGATCGACGACGGGGCGGGGGTAGTCGCGGTCGAGCCGAAGGCCTGCGTCCCGCAGCACGGCATCCGGCGCGGTCCAGGGCTTGTGGATCCAGCGGGCGGGCAGGCGGGCAAGTTCGGGCACGAAGCGGCGGACATAATCCCCCTCCGGGTCGAACTTCTCGCCTTGCAGCACCGGGTTGAAGATGCGGAAGAAGGGAGCGGCGTCGGCCCCGCAGCCCGCCACCCATTGCCAGTTGCCGGCGTTGTTGGCGAGGTCGGCGTCCACCAGCGTGTCCCAGAACCAGTCCTGCCCGGTCTGCCAGGGCAGCAGCAGATCCTTGATGAGGAAGGACGCCACGATCATCCGCACGCGGTTGTGCATCCAGCCGGTCCGCCAGAGCTGGCGCATACCGGCGTCCACGATGGGGTATCCGGTGCGCCCGCGCTGCCACGCCTTCAGCCGATCATCGTCGCTCTGCCAGGGGAAGTCGGCGAAGCGGCCGTCCAGGGGCGTTTCCGGCAGGGCCGGGACGCTGTGCAGGAGGTGGTGGTTGAACTCCCGCCAGCCAAGCTCGCGCAGGAAGGCATCGATGCCGGAGGCCAGTTCCGGCCGGGCCTGGGCCGCGTGGCGGGCGGCGTGCCAGACCTGCCGCGGCCCGATCTCACCAAAGGCGAGGTGGGGCGAGAGGGAAGAGGTGCCGTCGTGGTCCGGCCGGTCGCGCAGAGTGGCGTACTGGGCCACCGGCCCGTCCAGGAAGTCGGCCAGCCGCTCCTTTGCCTCCTCCTCGCCCGGCGTCCAGGCCGCGCGCAGGCCGCCGGCCCAGTCGGGCTTGGTGGGCAGGTAGCCCCAATCCTCCAGCCGCTCGCTGCGGACCGGCGTGGCCGGTGCGGGCAGATGGTCCGGCGCGCGGGTCGGGCGGGGCGGTTCCGGCAGGGCCAGCAGGGCGCGCCAGAAGGGCGAGAACACCTTGAACGGTCCGCCGGACTTGGTGCGGACGGTCCAGGGTTCGAACAGCAGGCCGGCGTTGTGGCTGTGCGCCCCGATCCCACGGTCCTTCAGGGCGGCCTTGACGCGGCGGTCGCGCTCCACCGCGGCGGGGGCGTAGCGGCGGTTCCACCGCACGGTGCCGGCGCCCGTTTCGGCGATCAGCGCGTCCAGCACCGCCCCCGGTTCACCCGTCCGCAGGACGAGCGGTGAGCCGAGCCGTGCGAGCGCCGCGCCCAGACGCTCCAGGCTTCCGTGCAGCCACCAGCGGGAGGCGGCGCCGGAAAGCCAGCGGTCGGCCGGGTCCTCCTCCCGGATGTAAACCGGGATGACGGGCGCCCCGATCGACACCGCTGCCGTCAGGGCGGGGTTGTCGGCGATTCGCAGATCGTTGCGAAACCAAACTATAATAGGGGATGGTGCGGCGTTCATCGGGCAAATATACAGTAATTACCAAGACAAATGGG
>JAEZPL010000710.1 GCA_023413605.1 Pseudomonadota bacterium | reverse complement strand
TCCTCACCCTGCTCGACGTCGATCTGGCGTCGGCGCTGGTCCTGGCGCGGGAGGCGGCGCGGCTGATGCTGCCCCACGGTGCCGGCCGTCTGATCGCCGTCACCTCGATCGCGGGGCAGGTCGCCCGTGCGCAGGACGCGGTCTATGCCACGGCCAAGGCCGGGCTTGCCGGCATGGTCCGCGCGCTGGCGGTCGAATACGGCGCGCAGGGCCTGACCAGCAACGGCATCGCCCCCGGCTTCTTCGCCACGGAGACCAACGCCGGCATCACCGGCAACCCGGAGCTTTCCGCCTATTTCGAGAACCGCACCCCGATGCGCCGCTGGGGCCGGCCGGATGAAATCGCCGGGGCCGCCGTGTTTCTGGCCTCCAACGCCGCCTCCTACGTCAACGGCCACGTCCTGGTGGTGGACGGTGGCGCCACGGTGCAGATGTAAGGAATCCCCCCGGCGCTCAGTGCCCCGGCAGCATCCGCGCGATCAAAATCAACACGCAATCCGGGTTCAGCGCTCGCCCAGCACCCGGAAAGCTTGCCCGTACAGCAAAGGCATCGGTCAAAGGGCCGGGTCGGGATTGGCCAAAAATATCCGGCGGGCATTCCGACTCACACCAAAGAACGACCTCAACGAGAGGTCGACAACCTTTTCATTCGTATGCGTGCAAATAATAAATCGCTTAACAAGAACGATTGTCGTTTGAATCACGATGTTTATCATCTTTACTGTTGAAGAATTAGGCTCCATCATACGTTGCGTCTTCACACGCGCCTCAAAAGAGAACAATCGAACGGATAATCTCGATACGGTCAGCGCTGCCCAGAGGAAACCTGAAGCCGCCATGCCAGTCCGGCGCCGTTTGCTTCTGCTCGTCTTCAGCCTTCTCATTCCGGCGATGGCCGCATGCGGCGTCGCGGTCGTCTTCGCCTACTCGCACGAACGGGCGCATTCGGAAGATCATCTGTTGCGCACCCCCCAGGCCCTTGCCGAAACGGTGGATCGCGAACTGAATTCCATCTTGCGGACGCTGCAGGTTCTGGCCACCTCCCCCTCCCTGCGGCAAGGCGACTTGCAGGGCTTCTGGCAACAGGCGTCCAAGGCGGTCACGGACGAGGGCATGTGGGTGGTGCTGACGCGCCGCGACGGCCAGCAACTGGTGAACACGCTGCGGCCTTTCGGAACGCCCCTGCCCCACCACCCCCTGCAAGAGACTGTCGACCGCGTGTTCCAGACCGCCCGGCCGGTGGTCTCGCCGATCGTCACCGGCCCGGTGGCCGGCCAGCCGTCCCTGGCCATCGACGTGCCGGTCGCCGGGCCCGACGGACAGGTTGCCTACAGCCTCGCCATGGGGATCCTGCCCTCCGCCCTGCGCCCCCTGGTCAACGCGCGCAGCCTGCCGGACACGTGGCTGGCGGCCGTGTTCGATACCGGGTTCGGCACGGTGGCGCGCTCGCGCAACGTCGAGAAATTCCTGGGCAAGACGCCCTCCCCGGTGCTCCTTGAGGCGATGAAGGCATCGGACTCCGGGGTCACCGACGCCGTCTCTCTGGAAGGCATTCCGACGCGCGTCGCCTATGGCCGCTCGCCGCTGTCGGGCTGGCGCTACGCCGTCGGCGTGCCGAAAACGGAACTGGTCGCCTCGATCCACCAGACCCTCCTGCTGTTCTCGGCCACGGCGCTCGTCCTGCTGGCTGTCGGCACCGTTCTGGCGCTGCGGATCGGGCGCACCCTGTCGTCGGCCATCACCACGCTGGTCCCCGCCGCGGAAGGTCTGGGCAAAGGGGAACGGATCGCGTTATCGGCCACGGGCTTGCAGGAGGTGGATCAGGTCGCCGCGGCCCTCACCCACGCCGGAGCGACCTTGCAGACGGTGGAGGCCGAGCGCAGCCGCGCCGACGACGCGGTGCGTGTGGCCAGGGACAAGGCGGAAGAGATCCTGTCCAGCATCACCGATGGCTTCTACGCGCTCGACCGTGACTGGCGCTTCTCCTACATCAACACCCAGGCGCAGGCGATCCTGGGCAAAGGCCCCGGGGAGGTCTTGGGCGAACCCTTCTTCGACGTTTTTCCCCAGGTCCGCGGCTCGGTCGTTCACCGGAACTACGAACAGGTCATGGCTCTGCGCCAGCCGCGGCAGTTCGATTTCATTTCACCGATCCTGAAGCGCTGGACGACCTTCAGCGTCTACCCGTCGGGGGATGGAGGCATCGCCGTCTATTTCCGCGACATCTCCGCCAGGAAAGCGGCGGAGGAGGCGCTCGTCGCCGCGAAGGTGGAGGCTGAGCGGGCGAACCGCGCGAAATCCCAGTTCCTCGCCGCCGCCAGCCACGACCTTCGCCAGCCCGTGCAATCCCTGTTCTTCTTCCACGACGTGCTGGCAAGGAAGCTGGCCGGTCATCCCTCGGCCCCCGTCGTGGCGAACATGCAGAATGGGCTGAACGCGCTGAAAAGCCTGCTCGACGGCCTGCTCGACATTTCCCGTCTCCACGCAGGCGCCATCGTCGTGGACGCCCGCCCCTTCCCCGTCGCCATCCTGCTCGACCAATTGGCCGCCGAATGCGCCGACCATGCCGCGGCACAGGGCGTGACGCTGCGCGTCGTCAACTCCGGCGCGTGGGTGCGCAGCGACGCGGCGCAGCTGGAGCGCATGCTGCGCAACCTTCTCGACAACGCCATCAAATACACCGGGCGTGGAGGCCGCGTGCTGCTCGGTTGCCGGCGGGCGGGCGGCAACAGGCTGCGGCTGGAGGTGGTCGACACCGGGCCGGGCATTCCCGAGGACAAGCACGACGCCATCTTCGAGGAGTTCGTCCAGCTTGGAAACCCGGAGCGCGACCGCAGCCAGGGGCTTGGACTGGGCCTCGCCATCGTGCGGCACCTCGGTCGCCTGCTCGACCACCCCGTCACGGTCCGGTCACGGCCTGGGCGCTGCTCTGCCTTCTCGGTGTCCGTGCCCTTGGCCACCGCCGGGCCTACGCCCGACCCCGACACCGCCCGCGTGGCGGAGCCCCCGTCCGCCGACGGCCTTGTCCTGGTCGTCGATGACGAGGCGCTGGTTCTGCACGGGTTGCAGCAGATGCTGGAAAGCCTGGGCTGGCGGGTGCTCGCCGCGTCCAGCGGGGAGGAAGCCGTGCAACTGGTGTCGGCCGCCAAGCGGACGCCCGACGTGATCGTCGCCGATTACCGGCTGCGCGGCAACGAAACCGGGGTGAAGGTGATCCATCAGGTGTGCGGAGCCCGCGCGGCGAGCGTTCCCGCCATCGTCCTGACCGGCGACACCGGCCCCGAGCGCATCGCGGAGTGCCGGCGCAGCGGATTCCACCTGCTGCACAAGCCGGTCGACGGCCATGCGCTGCACGCGACGCTCACCGCGCTCCGCACGCAGGTCAGCTCCTGAACGGCGTTTTCCACGACATTGCGAAATACTGATATTCAGCCATCACATTGAAGAGAATCATAAGCCCAGAAACAAAAAATTCCTCCCCATCTGATTGAAAGTCCCTCTTTCCTCGCGCGCCTCTTGACTTGTCCTCCGTGCATTCACGTCGCAATGTCAACATTCGCTTGGGAAACGCACCCAATGTACGGCTGTGGGGCCGTGGTGATTTCGGAAAATCAGCCGCCAATCAACGTATTCGATGGGTTCGTCACACAAATCATCCAAAATTTGGTTATGTTCGTATGGCAATTTCTGGAGAACGGCGCCATGCGGGCGCAGGAGTGGCCCTACATCGTCCGCGCACTGCGCAATCTGCACGGGCTTACCCCGGCACAGTTCGCCATCA
The DNA here is from genome assembly GCA_023413605.1 of Pseudomonadota bacterium. Classification (GTDB taxonomy): domain Bacteria; phylum Pseudomonadota; class Alphaproteobacteria; order Azospirillales; family Azospirillaceae; genus Azospirillum. Next base: position 2,299 of record JAEZPL010000710.1, on the reverse strand, counting down.
TGATGGCGACGACGGAAGAGGTCGTTCTTCGCTGGGAAGCCGGGCTGAGCGTGCCGGAACCGCGGGATCAGGCCACGCTGCGCGACGCGCTGTCGGGCCATTACAAGCACCACCCGACCTTCCACGGCCTTCAGGCCATGGTGCGGAGCATGGGGGAGAAGTGCACGCTCTACACCCCCGGCCTGATCGTCCAGACCATATCGCCGTCGCTGGAGCAATGGCTGATGACCCACCGGGTCGACCTCGTCGGCTCGTCGGTCCTGCCCAGGATGGACGGCCTGACGCTTGACATGATGGAGCGTTACGCCCTGCCCATGCTGGAAGGCAAAAGCGACGCGCTGTCCCTCACCTACGTTGACCGGGCCATCGCCAACCGCCGCGCCGTGCTGCACCGGCGGATGAGCGCCGTGCCGCTGGACGGCGTGCGGGTCCTGGTGCTGATCGATCAGGTGCTCTACGAGGACGACGGGGAAACCGTGCCGAACCTCGATCTCAGCGTCGTGACCGCCGACGACATCCAAAGCTAGGCCACAGTGCATTGCGTTCTCCGTGGCCGGCGGCGCTACACCGAATCCTGCACCAGCGCGACGCCCTTGATCTGGGCGAAAACATCCTGGCCCGGCGCAAGCCCCAGAGCGTCCCACGATTTGCGCGTGACGCGGGCCAGCATGCGGGCGCCCTGCCCGTCCTCGCCCAGCGCCACGACGGCCATCACCTGCACGTCGTCGTGCCGCTCGGCGGCCACGATGCGCGCCGGCAGAACGTTCAGGATCGTGCTTCCGGTCTGCGGATGCCGCGCCAGGCTGACGTCGGACGCGGCGATGCGGACGCGGCGCCGCGTGCCGACGTCGCCCAGCATCCCCGGCACCAGCAGCCGCCCACTGCCGAGGTCCAGCAGGGTCAGGCCATAGGCCACGTCATGCCCCTCCACCACCGCCGGCAGGGTCGCGCCGGCCTCCGGCATGCGGGCGATGGGCAACGCCGGGTCGGCCTGCAACTCCTGCATTGGCCCGGCGGCCACCACCCGGCCCTCGCGCAGCAGAACCAGATGGTCGGCCAACCGCTCCACCTCCGCGATGTCGTGGCTGACATAGAGGACCGGCACGGACAGCACGCCGTGCAGCCGTTCCAGATAGGGCAGGATCTCCTCCTTGCTGAAGCGGTCGAGCGCGGCCAGCGGCTCGTCCATCAGCAGAAGGCGGGGCTGCGACAGCAGCGCGCGCCCGATGGCGCCGCGCTGGCGCTCGCCCCCCGACAGATGCTCCGGCGAGCGGTCGAGCAGCCGGCCGAGCCCCAGCAGGTCCGCCACGTCGTCGAACCGGATGCTTTCCGGCACGCCCCGCCCGACCGTGCGCCGATGGCCGTACAGCAGGTTGGCGCGCACCGACAGGTGCGGGAACAGGCTCGCCTCCTGGAAGACATAGCCGATGGGCCGCTTGTGCGTCGGGCGGAAGCTGCGCTCGTCCTGCCAGACGTCGCCGTCCAGGGCGAAGCGGCCGTCCAGCCGCTGCAACCCGCCCACGCAGCGCAGCACCGACGTCTTGCCGCAGCCGGACGGTCCGAACAGGGCGATGATGCCGCGTCCGGGCGCCTCGAACGCCACGTCGAGCGTGAAGCGCCCCAGCGCGCCGTGGAACCGCGCGACGAGGCTCATCTCTCAAGGCTCATCGCTTGGGTCTCCCGATGCGCTTTTCCAGCGTCATCATCGCCAGGATGACCGTGAAGGAGAAAGCCAGCATGCCGCCGGCCAGCCGGTGCGCCTCCGCCCATTGCAGGGTTTCGACATAGTCGTAGATCGCCACCGACAGCACCTTGGTCTCGCCGGGGATGTTGCCGCCGATCATCAGCACCACGCCGAACTCCCCCATCGTGTGGGCGAAGCCCAGCACGGCGCCGGTCAGGAAGCCGCGCCGGGCCAGCGGCAACGCGACGGTGAAGAAGCGGTCCAGCGGCGAGGCGCGCAGCGTCGCCGCGGCCTCCAGCGGGCGATCGCCGAACGCCTCGAAGGCGTTGCGGATCGGCTGCACCACGAAGGGCATGGAATAGAGCACCGACCCGATCACCAGCCCTTCGAAGGTGAAGGCCAGGGACCGCGCGCCCCACAGCGACGCCAGCCAGCCGCCGGGACCGTCCGGCCCCAGCAGCGTCAGCAGGTAGAAGCCCAGCACGGTCGGCGGCAGGACCAGCGGCAGCGCCACCACCGTGGCGACCGCCTCCTTCCACCATGCGTTGGACCGCGCCAGCCACCAGGCCAGCGGCGTGCCGATGACCAGCAGGATGGCCGTGGTCAGCGCGGCCA
>JAEZPL010000467.1 GCA_023413605.1 Pseudomonadota bacterium | reverse complement strand
GCTTTTTCGTTTGGGCAATGTTTCGTGATTGCGCGTTTCGGGGCCGCAGGTATCAGGAATGGCGGGGAAGGGGGGCTACTTCCCGTCGCCGCCGACGGCCGTCAGCTTCGGCAGCTTCTCGGCGATGCCGTACAGCGACTCCCGCCGCCGGATTTCGGCGAAAACGTCCTCGGGCTTGATGCCCATCGCGGCCCACAGGACCGACAGGTTGTACAGCAGGTCTGCGCTTTCGTTGACCACGCCGTCGCGGTCGTCGTTGATGGCGTCCAGCGCGACCTCGACCGCTTCCTCACCCACCTTCTTGGCGATTTTCTTCGGCCCGGCCGCGAACAAACGCGCCGTGCGGGAGGAGGCGGGATCCATCCCCTGGCGTTCCAGGATCGCGGCGTAGAGGCGGAGCAGGTCGTCGGACATCGTGTTTGGGTGGGCGTTTCGGGTTCAGGGTGGCGGAGGTGAAGGCGTCGTGATTCGACTAACGTGAACGCTCCGACCCTCCGTTTCCATCCCTCGCACGGCTAGTCCACAACTTCGCGTCGCGAAACGGCAGCCGGGCCGCAGTCTTTGGACGGGGGCTTCAGACGGTGTCCTGGGTGTGGTCTGCTTTCGGCCGTTCCTCCAGCAGGGGGCGCCCGGTGGACACGAAATGCACCACTTCGGCGATGTTGGTCGCGTGGTCGCCGATGCGCTCCAGGCTCTTGGCGATGAACAGCAGGTGCATGTTCGGCGTGAACATTTCCGGCTCCCGTTCGGCGGAGCGCATGATGCCCTCGCACAAGCTGCTGTACAGCTCGTCCACCTCGTCGTCGGTGCGCCAGACGCTCAGCGCCAACTCGACGTCGCCGTCCACATAGGCATCGACCGCGGTGGTCAGCCGCTGCCGCACCAGCCGGCCAAGGTTCGGCAGCGTGTGCGTCGCCTGGGATTCGGGATAGCCGGCGATGGCCGCGGCGCGGCGGGCGGTGTTGGCCGCGTGATCGCCCACGCGTTCCAGGTTGCCGGCGATCTTCAGCGCCGCGATCACCTCGCGCAGGTCGTCGGCCACGGGCTGGCGCAGCACCAGCATGCGCATGCAGTTGGCCTCGATCTCGTGTTCGAAGGAATCGAGCCGCGCGTCGGAGGCCACGATGGCCTTGGCAAGGTCCGGGTTGCGCTGCGCCAGACAGGCCAGCGCCTCGTCGATCTGGGTTTCCGCCGCACCCGCCATCTGCACGATGCTGGCCTTCAGGCGCTTCATCGCGTCTTCGAAGGCGGAGACGATGTGCGGGGCGGGTTTCCTCATCGGCTTGAACCTTTTGACACGGAGTCCGTCCGGAGCAGGGCCGGCAGGGTGCGGTTCCCAGGAGCGGAGAAGATGCCGACGTTACAGCGTCATGCCGGCAAAGGCCAGCCTTCCGCGAACTTACGGGCGCAAACGCAGGCGGTTGATTTCGCGCTCGCAAAATGGCAGAACGCAGCCGCAGCAAAGCCCTTTATAAACTCACGGATACCGGCCGCCATGATCGAACGTCGTTTCGAACAGATCATCTTTGCCAGTCGTTGGCTTCTCGCCCCGTTTTACCTGGGGCTTGTCGTGTCGCTTCTGATGCTTCTGGCGAAATTCACGCAGGAACTCCTGCACATCATCCCGCATGTGCTGGATATGCCGGAAAAGGACGTCCTGCTGGCCGTTCTGACGCTGATCGACCTGTCGCTGGCCGGCAATCTGCTGCTGATGGTGATCTTTTCGGGTTACGAGAATTTCGTCTCCAAGATCGACGTCGCCGATCACGAAGACCGTCCGGACTGGATGGGCAAGGTCGATTTCAGCGGCCTGAAGCTGAAGCTCATCGCCTCCATCGTGGCGATTTCGGGCATTCACCTGCTGAAGGGCTTCATGAACATCGATCAGACCGCCAAGGAGGACCTGTTCTGGATGGTGGTCATCCACCTGACCTTCGTCGGTTCCGGCGTCCTGCTGGCCCTGATGGACCGGCTGGAGGGCACCCACCACGGCGCCAAGTTGAAGCCCGGGGCCGGCAAGTCCGATCACTGACGGCCGGATAGGGAAGGTCGGACGCTGACGGGCGGCCTTGGGCCGCAAGCGGGAACAGAGAGGCCGGTGAACTCTGGCGGATACAAGGCATCCGCCAGAGTTCGTCAATCGAGGTGATTTGAAACGAAAGCAAACCAAGGGCCGAACCTTTGGTTGCTCCGGCATCTGTTTCAGTTCGGACACAAAGCCGTTGCGGCAGGGTCTGAATCGGCCTAGAGATACCGCCCGGCGCAAGCGGGGCCATTGGTTGGCGGACGAAGGTTTCGACTTTCGCCGTTGACGGAAAATTAACCCTGATCCGCCAGTGTGGCGGGCACCGAAGCACGGCCGACGGTCGCAACTTCGGGACCTGATTGTGTCGCGTGGGGCAGGTCTTTTCCAAAGGCCCTATCCTCGATGGACATTCAACCGGACCGGGTGGGTCGTCTGCCTTGCAGATGCCTTCGGAATGGTTCGGTCAGGCTTGCCGGTTGCACTCTCCGCTTGAGCGCGAAGGGGCATTCGTCTATGGAACCGTTGGCGGACGTGAACCTCCGGGCTGGAGCTTCCACACCCGCCGGCAAGGCCGTCTCAACCGCATTGAAGAGTTAGTCGGGTCCATGCTTTCCAAAATCCTCGGCGTGCTTTCCGCCGACATGGCGATCGATTTGGGGACGGCCAACACCCTGGTGTACGTCAAGGGCCGCGGCATCGTTCTGAACGAACCTTCCGTGGTGGCCATCGCCAACGTGCGCGGCAAGAAGCAGGTTCTCGCCGTCGGCGACGAGGCCAAGATGATGCTGGGCCGCACGCCCGGCAACATCCAGGCCATCCGCCCCCTCCGCGACGGCGTCATCGCCGACTTCGAAGTCGCCGAGGAGATGATCAAGCACTTCATCCGGAAGGTGCACAACCGGCGCAGCTTCGCCAGCCCGCAGGTCATCATCTGCGTGCCGTCGGGCTCCACCGCCGTCGAGCGCCGCGCGATCCAGGAATCGGC
>JAEZPL010000335.1 GCA_023413605.1 Pseudomonadota bacterium | reverse complement strand
GGGCGCGCCGCCCGTGGCGCCGCAGGCCGAGGTGCCGGCCCACCAGTGCTGCTCCACGCCGACATGGTAGGCGGCGATGCCCGCCCCGGCGAGCAGGGCCAGCCCGCTTGCCGCCAGCAGCGCATCGCCCAGCCCCTTCCACTGCCGGAACAGCAGCGTGATGATGGAGAAGGCCATCACAGCCCCATAGGGCACGCGCTGCCACAGGCACAGCACGCAGGGCTGATAGCCGAGCACGAATTGAAAGAACAGGGCCGCCGCCAGCACCCCGGCGCTGGCAATCGCCAGGAACGCGGCGGGAAAGCGCGGATCGTCGAGCGAGAAGCGGTTCATCATGGAGGTAAGCTTAGCGCGCGCCGACGCCTTAGACCAGAGAGCCCGCGCAAAACGACCATGCCGCGGAAGCGCCCCCTCAAAAACACTTTGTCGGGAGCGCAATCCCCCGTTATATAGCGCGTACCGGCGCGCAAGCGCGGCCGGCCTGCGAGAGTGGCGGAACTGGTAGACGCAGTGGACTCAAAATCCACCGGCCGCAAGGTCTTAGGGGTTCGATTCCCCTCTCTCGCACCATATCCCCTCCCCGGTTGCGGTCTTGTTCTAAAGTCCAATTAGGCGGCGACGCTCCCGCTTCTATGATGCGCCGCGGACTGAACGGCCCGGTTCACTGGCCCAGTCGATAGGTCCAGTCGATAGACAAGCGGGGAGCCATCTCATGACCGTCACCAGATCAGCCATCGTCCTGGCGGCGCTGCTCGCGTCGGGCGCGGCCTTCGCCCAGGACGGGCCGGCGCCCAAGTCCGCGGAGGAAGCCGCCGGCAAGCAGGTGTTCCACCAGTGCGCCGCCTGCCATTCGCTGGACAGCAGCAAGAACGCCTTCGGCCCCAGCCTGTACAACGTCGTCGGACGCAAGGCCGGCAGCATGCCGCGCTTCGACTATTCCAAGGCGCTGAAGGCGTCGAACATCACCTGGACCGAGGACAACCTGCGCCAGTGGATCGCCGGCAACGACACGTTCGTGCCCGGCACCCGCATGCGCCACGTCGCCATCACCGACAGGGCCGAGCAGGATTACCTGATCGCCTTTTTGAAGGCGCTGAAGCAGTGAGGTTGAGCCCGTGAGGTTGTGAGGCGGCCGGGCCGGCGGAACGCTCAGGGGGCAGCCACCGGCACCGGCTTCCCCTCTTCGGTGGGCAGGCCGGCTTCGGCCCAGCCGTCCACGCCGTCGCGGAACCAGTAGACGCGGCCATAGCCCATCTCCAGTGCGCGCTTGGCCGCGTTCCACGACATCCAGCAATCCGCCAGACAGTAGAACAGCAGGCCGCGCCCGCGGTCGCCCCTGGTCAGCGCGTCGAGGCGGGTGCGGAAGTATCCCTCAAGGTCCGGCGTCAACGCGCCGAGCCCGACGTTGGGCAGCCAGACGCTGCCGGGAATCTGGCGGAAGGGCTTCGGCAACAGCCAAGGACCGCCGGGCAGCGTGCTGCGGTCGAGCTTCAGGACATTGACGGCAACGACATCCCCCGATTCGATCAGGGTTCGAGCCTTCGCGGTGTCCACCGTCACCGCGCCGGGCAGTCCGGCGGGCGTCGGCGCGCGGTAGTCGGTCATGCGGTAGCCGTCCGGAACAGGGACCGTGTCGGCGGCAAGCACACCACCGGCCAGCAGCCCGGCCAGAACCACCGCCGCCCCGAAGGCGTGACGAAGCGTGCGCACCGGCTCCTCCCCCCGTTATTTCTTGGTCATCCACGAAATCGCCGGGGGTCCGGGGGGTCAAGTTGCCCGATAGTCGAATACCGGGGACTGGACGCCGGGACCTATCCTGATACCTGAATCCTGTTCTCTTCATTGGGGTCATCGGAGTGCCGCCACGCGCGCCCGACTTGCAAATGACGACGCAAGACATCATCATCAGGCTTGGGAGGCAGGGGAGCCTAGGCCCCTGCCTCCCAGCCCGATCCCTACCGGTTCAGGAGATCAAGGATCGCCTTGACCACCTGAAGCAGCAGGATCAGGAGAGTGAGGATTTTGTCCATCCTCGACACCTCCTTCTGTTGTGGCACGGGCGGTGGGCTATCCGCCGCCCTGTCCACGCCACAACTGTGGCGCAGCAATTCCTGCAAACATATGCAATTTTTGACGCAGGGGTGCGCCCATGCGCCTGACCGTCCTTGCCCGGATGCTTCCCCGGATCGGCCCTCGCATCGGCCGCCATCTCGTCCTTCTTCTTGCCGCCTTCTGCCTGATCACGGTCTCCGCCCGCGCCGCCGACCGCCCGACCGTCACCGTGGCGGTGCTGAAATTCGGCACGGTCAGCTGGGAGTTGGACGTCATCAAACACCACCGCCTGGACGAGGCCGCGGGCATCGACCTGAAGCTGGTCGAACTGGCGAGCAGCCAGGCGACGCAGATCGCCTTGCAGGGCGGGTCGGTGGACCTGATCGTCAGCGACTGGATGTGGGTGGCGCGCCAACGCGCGGCCGGCGCCGACCTGACCTTCATCCCCCATTCCGCCGCCGTGGGCTCGCTCGTCGTCCCGGCCGACTCCCCGATCAAAAGCGTCGCCGACCTGAAGGGCCGGCGCCTGGGCGTCGCCGGCAGCCCCATCGACAAAAGCTGGCTTCTGCTGAAGGCGCTGGCCCGCGACCGCTACCAGCTGGATTTGGAGGCGGAGGCCAAGCCGACCTACGCAGCCCCGCCGCTGCTGAACCAGAAGATCGCGGCGGGCGAGTTGGACGCCGTGCTGAACTTCTGGCCCTACGCCGCCCGGCTGGAGGCCGCGGGCCTGCGCCCGGTCATCACGGTGGAGGAGATGATGCGGCAGCTTGGCCTGTCCGCCACCGTGCCGGCGGTCGGCTATGTCTTCCACCAGGACTGGGCGCAGGCCAACCCGAAGGCGCTGGGCGGCTTCGTCGCGGCGTCGCTGAAGGCAAAGGAGGTCATGGCCCGCTCCGACGCGGAGTGGGAACGGCTGCGCCCGCTGATGCAGGCGGAGGACGAGGCCACATGGCGCGCCCTGCGCGACCATTTCCGGGCGGGCATCCCGCAGCGCTGGACGGACGAGGAGCGCGCCGGGGCGGCCCGGCTGTACGCCCTGATGGCGCGGCTGGGCGGGCCGGCGCTGGTCGGCGACGCGGCGACCCTGCCGGACGGCACCTTCTGGCCGGCGGTGCGGTTCTGATGGCGGGCGAACCCTGATGACGGAAGGTCTCTGATGACGGAAGGCCGGATACGATGGTGGCGGCGCCTCCTTCCGGTCCTGTCGCTGGCCGTGTTGGTGGGGCTGTGGGCCGCGGTCGCCCATCTGGCCGCCAGCCGGACCCTGCCCGGCCCCGACGCCGTCCTGGCCGTTCTGGTGCGCGAGGCGTCGAGCGGCGCGCTTTTCCACAATCTGGGCATCACGCTGGCGCGCATGGCCGCGGCCTTCGTGATCGCCATGTCCGTGGGATCGGCGCTGGGCATCCTGCTCGGCCGCTCCGCCTCGGCGGACCGGATGTTCGGGCCATGGCTGACCGTGTTCCTGAACATCCCGGCGCTGGTCATCATCGTGCTGGCCTACGTCTGGTTCGGCCTGACGGAGGCCGCGGCCATCGGCGCCGGGGCCGGCAACAAGATCCCCAACGTGGTCGTCGTGCTGCGCGAAGGGGCGCGCGCCATCGACGAGCAGTATGTCGAGATGGCGCGCTGCTTCCGCATGGCGCGATCCGACGTGCTGCGCCATGTGCTGCTGCCCCAACTCACCCCCTACTTCGCCGCCGCGGCGCGGTCCGGCCTTGCGCTGATCTGGAAGATCGTGCTGGTGGTCGAACTTCTGGGCCGCAGCGACGGGGTGGGATTCCAGATCCACCTGTACTTCCAGATGTTCGATGTGGCCGGCATTCTTGCGTACACCGTCGCCTTCGTGGCCGTCGTCCAACTCCTCGAACTCTGCGTCCTGCAACCCGTCGAAGGCCGGCTTACCCGCTGGCGACCGGTGCGCGCTGAGGCTTGAGATCCGCGCCAAGCGATTCGGCGACCGGGACGTCATCCGTGACCTGTCGCTGACCGCCGCGCGCGCCGAGTTCGTGGCCCTGGTCGGCCCGTCCGGCTGCGGCAAGACGACGATGCTGAACATCGCCGCCGGGCTGGACCGCGCCTTCGACGGCACGGTGACCTATGCGGAACCCGATCCGGTCATCGGTTACGTGTTCCAGAACCCGCGCCTGCTGCCCTGGCGCACGGTGCGGCAGAACGTGACGCTGGTGCTTCCCAAGGCGCTGCGCAACGGCGGCGGCGCATTGGTGGACGAGTGGCTGTCCGCCATGGGGTTGAGCGACGTTGCCGACCAGTTCCCCACCCGCCTGTCGGTCGGCATGGCCCGGCGCGTGGCTCTGGCCCGCGCCTTCGTCGTGCAGCCGGACCTGCTGCTGATGGACGAGCCCTTCGTCTCCCTGGACGAGCCCACGGCGCAGCGCCTGCGCGCCCTTCTCGCCGCCATGCTGGAACGGCGCCCCGCCACCGTCCTGTTCGTCACCCACAATCTGCGCGAAGCCATCCAGCTTGCCGACCGCATCCTGGTGATGGCCCCCGGCCCGACGCGCGTGGTCGCGGAGGTGCCGGTGCCCATTGCGCGCGGCATGCGCGACGACGCGATGGTCGAGGCCTTTCGGTCGGAGCTGCTGGCGAGGCCGGACCCGGTGTTCCGGGTGCTGGCGTAGGGGTTGCCGGCGTTCACCTCCGCTATGGTTTTTTCGCCCCCTCCCTAACCCTCCCCCGCCATGGGCGGTGGAGGGTTAGGGAGGGGGCATGTCGGTCCAAGAATCTGCATGAAACTGTGAACCAGCTCACACCGGCGGCACGCAATGGGCCCCATGCTGTTGGACGGCCATGCTGTTGGACGGGGGTGACCATGCGAATGCTGATTCTGCTCACCGCCGGGGCCGCGCTGTTGTCCGGGGCGGCCATGGCCGGCGAGATCGTCATCCTCAACAATTCGAACAACCGGTCGCTCCTTCGCGCGGACCGGGCGCGGGATGCCGCGGTGCTCGACGACTTCTTCCTGGGGGATTCGATGATCATCATCGAGCGCCATTCGTCGCGCGAGGAGGAGTTGGGGCGCCGCGATCCCGGACTGGAGGCCCGCCGCGCCGCGCGCAAGGCGAACCTGAAGCGCCGCAGCAAGGACCATCCCCCGCCCATCCTGGACGAGTTCCCGCTCGACGGCACCTTCTTCCTCGACAGCCCGGTTCCGTTCGGGCTCGGACGCGGCGATCCCGGACGCGAAGCGGCGCGCGCCGCCAACGACGCGCGCCGCATGCGGCTGGAGAAATGAGCAGAGGAATCCCGGCCGCCGTTACATCCCGAAACGCGCCTTTTCCAGCTGCAGCCGGTTGGCGAAGACCACCGCCTGGGTGCGGCTGTAGACCTTCAGCTTTTGCAGGATCGCCGAGACGTGGGCCTTCACCGTGGTTTCGGTGATGCTCAGTTCGAAGGCGATTTCCTTGTTCAGCTTGCCGGTCCCCAGCATTTCCAGCACGCGGAGTTGCTGCGCCGTCAGGGTGGACAGGCGGCGGGCGATCTCCGCCGTCTCCTCGTCCTCGGCCTCCGCGCCCTCCTCGACCGAGGGCGGGAGGTAGACCTCCCCGGCCAGGATCTGGCGGAGCGCGCCGGCGATGGCGTCGCGCGGCGTCGATTTCGGGATGAAGCCGGCGGCGCCGCAGCGCACCGCCTCCAGCATCACCTTGCGGTCCTCGTGGGCCGAGACGACGGCGATGGGGATGGCCGGGAACTGCTTGCGCAGCGCGACCAGCCCGGTCAGGCCGTTCATGCCCGGCATGTTCAGGTCGAGCAGGACGAGGTCCAACTCCCCCTGCACGGCCAGCGTGCCGACCACGTCGTCGAGACAGCCGGCCTCGTGAATCTCCTGCGCCTGGCAGGAATACAGCACGGCGCTGCGCAGGGCGTCGCGCACCAGCGGATGATCGTCCGCGATCAGAATTCTGCTCATGGCGTGATTTCCACGCTCATTGTTTCAGGGCGTTTCCGGAAACCATCATGCCGAACCGGGCAAGAATGCGCAAGGACAGGACCGTCCATTGATTGGCGTAAAACGCTATACGAAATTTCGTTCCGCACCATTTTGGTCCTGTTCACCAAGAAAAAGGCGGACCGAAAGCTTCGGCCCGCCTTTCCTTTTTTCATCGCGCCGGCAAGATCGTCAGGCCTTCGGCAGCTTGAAGACCCAGAGGGAGCCGCCCTGGTTGATGTCCTTGACCAGCTTGGCGACGTCGCCGCCCCACAGGGGAACCGCACCGCCCCAGCCGGAGACGACAGCCACATACTGCTCGCCGTCCTGCTCCCAGGTGACGGGGGAGCCGACCACGCCAGACCCGGTGTTGAAGTGCCAGACCTCCTTGCCGGACTTGGCGTCGAAGGCCTTCAGGTAGCCTTCCGGCGTGCCGGTGAAGACGAGGTTGCCGGCCGTGGTCAGCACGCCGCCCCACAGCGGGGCCGGGTTCTTGTATTCCCACACGATCTTGCCGGTCTTCGGGTCGATGGCGCGCAGCGCGCCGATGTAGTCGTTGTAGAGCGGCTTGATGGTGAAGCCGGCGCCGAGGTAGGCCGCACCCTTCTTG
>JAEZPL010000271.1 GCA_023413605.1 Pseudomonadota bacterium | reverse complement strand
GCGCAGGGCGGAGCAGGACCCGCTGGAGCAGCGGCTTGCGGAAGCCCAGGCGACCATCGCCGAACAGCAGGAGCGGATCGCCCACCTGGAAAGCCTGGCCATGACGGACGAGCTGACCGGGCTGCTGAATCGCCGCGGCTTCTACAGCCATTTCCGGCGCGAACTGGCCGCCGCGCGGCGGCACGACGCGGCCAACGGCGTTCTGGTGATGATCGACCTGGACGGATTCAAGGCCATCAACGACAGGCACGGGCATCTGGCCGGGGACAGCTACCTCCGTCAGGTGGCGCGCCTGATCGCTGGGGCCGTGCGGGACGAGGATGTGGTGGCGCGTCTCGGTGGCGACGAATTCGCAGTGCTGCTGACCAACACCGATGCCCGCACCGGAGCCGCCCGTGCCCGCCAGCTGGCCGAGTCCGCCGCAAGGCAGCATGTCTCTTGCGGCGGGGCCGACCTGCCGATCCGATTCTCCATCGGCGTTCAGCCCTATGGCGCCGGGGACAACGAGGACGAGGTCATGCGCAAGGCCGACGTCAAGATGTACGGTAACAAGAGCGTCCGCCGTCGCAAATCCCTGCGCGGCAAGGCGGAACGCGCCCAGCTTCGCAGCACCGTCTGATACGGCCGGCGCATGAACGCTTCATGTTCGGCCGGCCGTATGCCCCTTTCGCACGTTGCTACGCAACGTGCTGCCGGGTTTGAACCGAAGGCGTTTGATGGAAGCCATCAAACGCCTTCGGTATGAGGGGCGGGAAAGGGGCAGCCTGTCGCACCCTTCAGCGGACCCTTGACCAAAGGGCGGGTCAGGTTCCAGCATCGGGTGGTTTGTGAGGAAGGGGATCGTTCTGCCCGCCGTACCGGATTTCGTCGTACAGTCCACTGCTCCCGCGCAGCCCGGCGCTGCTTGCGGGCGGACTTCGGCTGCCTTTTCCGACACGATTCAGCCTCACGGAGCCCTGATCGCGTTCGACGCGGAAAGCGGAACCGTCGCCGCCTGCAGCGCCAACACGGCGCTGTTCCTGGACCGGGGGCCGGGCGAGTTGCTGGGCAATGGGGTCGATGCGCTTGGCATCGCGGCCCTGCCTACGGTCATCGCTGGGTTGCGGAGCTTGCCGCCGGAGGCGCGGGCGCTGGGATGCCGCGCCACGGTGACGGCGGTGGATGGAGCGCCGCTTGCGGCGCGGCTGCACGAGCGGGGCGGGCGCATCATCCTGGAGGTGGAACGTCTGCCGGAGTCGGCGGATGCCGGGCTGACGGCGGCAATCCACGACGGACTTCAGCCGGGGCTTGCGAACCTGCGCGAGGCAACCAGCCTCGACGAGCTGGCCGCGCGTGCGGCGTGGACCGTGCGCCGCCTGACGGGGATGGAGCGGGTGATCCTGTGCCGGTTCGACGCGGACGGCACCGACACCGTGATCGGCGAGGCCGGGGTGGAGGACTGGGGCGCGCCCATGCTGGGCACGCGTTTCCCGGGTTCCGGTGAACAGACGTCATTGCGGGCGCTCCACGCCGCAGGGCGCTTTCGTATGGTGCCGGATCGTGATGCGGAGCCCGTGCCTTTGCTGCACGCCGTGGTCGGTGTGCCGCCGCTCGACCTCAGGCACGCCGATCTGCCGGGGCTGCCTGCGGCGCTTCTCGACGGTCGGTGGGCTGTTGGGGGGAGCGCCGTCCTGTCCGTGGCGATTCTGAAGAGTGGAAAACCCTGGGGCGTGATCCTGGGACAACACCGGCACCCCCATGCCGTGCCGCCGGCCTTGCGCGCGCTGGCGCTGGCCGTCGCCGACGCCTTCAGCCTCGGCCTGGAGGCGGCCGGGTGCGCCGCGGAGCGGGAAGCGCGCGCGGCGCCCGCCTCCCTGCACGCCCGCCTGCTGGAGCAGGTTGCCGGCAGCCGCGCCAAGTCCGAATTCCTGACGAAGGTGAGTCACGAACTGCGCACGCCGCTCAACGCCATCATCGGCTTCTCGGAATTCCTGCTGGATGCCGAGGCCGGCCCGCTGACCGACCGGCAGCGCGACTTCGTTCGCAACATCAAGGCGTCCGGAACGCATCTGCTGGAGCTGATCAACGACGTCCTCGACCTGTCGAAGATCGAGGCCGGGCGCTTCGAACTGCACGACGAGGAGATCGATGTCGCCACCGCCATCGGCGAGATCCACGCGCTGCAGGAGCATGCGCTGGTTTCCACCGGCCTGCGGTTCGATGCCACCCTGCCGCGCCCGTTGCCCCAACTGCGGGCCGACCGGCGCGCGTTGCGGCAGATGTTGCTGAACCTGATGTCCAACGCGGTGAAGTACACGCCGAAGGGTGGGCGGGTGATGATCGATGTGGCCCGCACCAGCGAGGGGCTGGCCATCGCCGTCGTGGACACGGGCATCGGCATCGCCGAGGAGTTCCACAGCCTGGTGCTGGAACCGTTCCGGCAGGTGCCGAGCGACCAGATCCGCAACCGGGCGGGCACCGGGCTCGGCCTGCCCATCGTGCGGTCGCTGGTGGAGGCCCATGGCGGCCGGCTGGCGCTGGCCAGCACGCCGGGGCAGGGCACCCGGATCACGCTGCATTTCCCGATGGAGCGGGTGATCGTATGATCCTGTCCCGGTTGAAGATCATCGAGAACGCAACGCCCGGTGACGGTGCGGCGTGCGAACCGCCCGGGCGCCGTGGAACAACGCGCCCACGCTAACGACAATTTAACCGTCGCTGCCTGACCATGAACGGGTTATACCGGTGCCTGGCTGCAACCGCGCGCGGGGGTGGTCATGTGTGTTCAGGATCATGCGTGCGCAGGGCAGGGCGACCGCTCTGGGAGGGTTTCGATGATCGCGGAACCGAAGGGGCTCACGATGTCGTCGACGGAAGGCAGCCAGGTGAAGCGCGTCCTCATCGTCGAGGACAATGAGTTGAACATGAAGCTCTTCCACGACTTGCTGGAAGCGCACGGCTACGACACCCTGCAGACCCGCGATGGGATGGAGGCGCTGAAACTGGCGCGCCAGCACCGTCCCGACCTGATCCTGATGGACATCCAGTTGCCCGAGGTGTCCGGACTGGAGGTCACGCGGTGGATCAAGGAGGATGAGGAGCTGAAGTCCATCCCGATCATCGCCGTGACGGCCTTCGCCATGAAGGGCGACGAAGAGAAGATTCGGGAGGGTGGTTGCGAGGATTACATCGCCAAGCCGATCTCTGTCGTAAAGTTTCTTAGTGCTGTCCAAAAATATCTGAACTGAACCAGAATAACGGGATCGGTCACACCTTCCATGTCCGCTCGTGTCCTTGTCGTCGATGATGTCCTGCCAAACGTGAAGCTGCTCGCGGCGAAGCTGACGCGCGAGTACTTCGACGTCATCACCGCCTACAACGGTCCTGAAGCGCTGGAATTGGTGCGGAAGGAATCACCGGATATCGTCCTGCTCGATGTCATGATGCCGGGTATGGACGGGTTCGAGGTGTGCGAGAAGATTCGCTCCGACCCCGATACGATGCACATTCCGGTGGTGATGGTCACCGCCCTGTCCGACGTGACCGACCGCGTGCGAGGGCTTGAAGCGGGGGCCGACGATTTCCTGACCAAGCCGGTCAACGACATCGCGCTGTTCGCGCGCGTGCGCTCGCTGGTTCGCCTGAAGATGATGATGGACGAATGGCGGTTGCGCGAAAGCACCTCCGGCCAGTTCGGGGTCATTGAACGGTCCGGCACGCTGAGAAGCGAGTCCTTTGAGCGGGCGCGCGTTCTGGTGCTGGAAGATTCGCTGCTCGACCTGGAAAAGATCACCGAGACGCTGAAGCGCGATCAGCACCATGTGGTGGCCGCGGGCACCTGTGCTACGGCCCTGGAGCGGGCGTTGGGCGACGACCTGGACCTTGTGGTCATCAGCCTGACGCTGATGAACGAGGATGGGCTGCGGCTGTGCTCGCAGTTGCGCTCGCACGAGCGCACGCGGCAGGTGCCGACTCTGCTGGTGGTGGACGATGGCGACCTGAACCGTGTCGCCAAGGGCCTGGAACTGGGCGCCAACGACTACGTCATCAAGCCCATCGACCGCAACGAACTGCTGGCCCGCACCCGCACGCAGATCCGGCGCAAGCGCTACCAGGAGAGGCTGCGGGCGAACTATGAACACAGCCTGTCGATGGCGTTGACCGACAGCCTGACCGGGGTCTTCAACCGGCGCTATGTCAACGCCCATCTGCCGCGGCTGCTGGAAAGGGCCATCGACAGCCACAAGCCGGTGTCGATCCTGCTGTTCGACATCGACCACTTCAAGGCCGTGAACGACAGCTACGGCCACACCGCGGGCGACGAGGTGTTGAAGGAAGTGGCCAACCGCGCCGGCCGCAACCTGCGCACCTTCGACTTGGTGGCGCGCCTGGGGGGCGAGGAGTTTATCGTCATCCTGCCGGATACCGACGCCGACGACGCTCTGGTCGTGGCCGAGCGCCTGCGCCAATGCATCGCCGACGCGATGTTCAAGGTGTCGGTGGAGGTCGGCGAGGTGCCTGTGACGGTGTCCGTCGGCTTCGCGGTCGGCGGCCGGTTGGGCGACACGGCGGAAGGGCTGATTCGCCGCGCCGACGAAGCGCTTTACGAGGCCAAGCGCGCGGGCCGCAACTGTGTGGTGGCCGATCCCCGCGGTGGCCTTCTGCTGGCCCCCTGAGGGCTTCTTGGGAAGCGGCGGCGGGGCGGGGTTGCCATCCGCTGCGTCGCAGGCGCCGAACGCAAATGCAGGAAAAGCAAAAGGCCGCCCGATCAGGCGGCCTTTTTTGATTCCGGCGGTTCCGGGAAACCTTACTTGATCTTGGCTTC
>JAEZPL010000225.1 GCA_023413605.1 Pseudomonadota bacterium | reverse complement strand
TTCGTCAACGACCTGCCCTGGGCGCATCTGGACATCGCCGGCGTCGCCTGGTCGAAGAAGGACTCCGCGACCGTTCCGAAGGGCGGCACTGCGTTCGGCGTGCGGCTGCTCGACCGCTTCGTCGCGGAGTACCACGAGGAGGCATGACCGAGGTCCGCTTCTATCACCTCCAGCGGCGGACGCTCGAACAGGCGCTGCCCAAAATCCTGGAGAAGGTGCTTGAGCGCAACTGGCGGGCCGTCGTGCTCGCCGGTTCGCCGGAGCGGGTCGATGCGCTCAACCAACACTTGTGGACGTTCGACCCCGCCTCCTTCCTGCCGCATGGCAGCTCCCGCGACGGCTTCGCCGACCGGCAGCCGGTCTGGCTGACCGCCGAGGATGAGAACCCCAACGGAGCCACCGTGCTGGTTCTGGTGGACGGCGTGACCAGTGGCCAGCTCGCCTCCTATGACCTCGTCTGCGATCTGTTCGACGGCAACGACGAGGAGGCGGTGATGGCCGCGCGCGACCGTTGGAAGGCCTGCAAAGCCGCCGGCCACGGCCTGACCTACTGGCAGCAGAACGACCGCGGCGGCTGGGATAAGCGCGCGTGAGGCGGACGGATTCCAGGGCCTTCCTTTCTTCGTCGCCTTTCGGTCTCGCGCGACCGAATGCTTCCGGTCGAGACCGTTTCGACTGAAAGCGATATTCCCGTTGCATTCCGATGCATTTCTAACGACTTTATGGCAATGATGTCGGAAAGGTAAACCTCCGGCTGCACAGCGTGCGGCTTTGCAGCGGCCAGGCGGCGGCGCCGTCGGCCGGGGATGATGGCCGGAAACGATGGCACGGGACTTCCAGCGGGGGACGACGGCGCTTCCATGACACGCAGCACCGACCAGGGCCTCGCTCAAGAGGTTCGGAACGCCGCAATCCTGATCGTGGACGACAACGCGTCGAACGTCGATCTCGTGCGCGAAATTCTGATCCACGACGGCTACACCCGCGTCCGCGGCGAGACGGACCCGCGCAAGGTCCCCGCCCTGTGCGAGGCGGAACGCTATGACCTGCTGCTGATCGACATCCGCATGCCGCACATGAGCGGCTTCGACCTGATGGAGCGGCTGGCCGGCATCCATGGCGACGACTACGTCCCGGTTCTGGTGCTGACCGCCCACACCGACCAGGAAACGCGCCGCAAATCGCTGCAGATGGGCGCCAACGACTTCCTGACCAAGCCTTTCATCGCCTGGGAACTGCTGCACCGCGTGCGGAACATGCTGGAAATCCGCATGCTCTACCGCCGCACCTCCGACCAGAAGCGTGAACTGGAACGGCGCGTGTCGGAACGCACCGCGGAACTCAGCGAGGCATTGGACGCCGCTCGCCAAGCCGACCGCGCCAAGCTGGATTTCCTGTCGGTGATGAGCCACGAGCTGCGCACCCCGCTGAACTCCATCATCGGCTTCGCCGAGGTTCTGGCCGGCGAGTCCAGCGGCCGGCTCGGCCACCCGGAATCTCTGGAATACGTCAAGCTGATCGAGGAAAGCGGCAAGGCGCTGCTCACCATGGTCAACAACATCCTGGATTTCACGCGTGCGGCGACCGGCGGAATCGAGCTGGCGGAAACGGTCGTGGACCTGCCGACGCTGCTGAACGCCTGCCTCGGCCTGCTGACCCACAAGGCGCAGTCCAAGGGCCTGACCATGACGGTTGCGGCGGCGCCGTCCGTCAGCCTGCACGCCGACCACCGGCGCCTGCGCGAGATGCTCATGGGGGTGCTGGACAACGCCGTGAAGTTCAGCCATCCCGGCGGCCTCGTCACCATCCGCATCGAGACCCGGGAGGACATGATCGCCGTTGCCGTGTCGGACAACGGCCCGGGCATCGCCCCCGACATCGCCGGCCGCATCTTCAGCCCGTTTACCCAGGCCGAAGGCACGCTCATCCGCCGTCACGAAGGGATCGGTCTCGGCCTACCCATCGTGCACCGCTTCGCCGAATTGCACGGCGGCGGGGTGGAACTGGACAGCAAGCCCGGCTTCGGCACCACCGTCACGATCCTTCTGCCGTCATCGCGCCTGACCGTCCCCTCGGTCGTGGCGGAAAGACAAGCACAGGCGGTCTGAGGGTTTCCCCGGCCTGGACCGCCGCTTACCGCGAGCATTGGGCAACCGGTTGTGCTACCGTCCGCGGCGCTTCACTGCGGACACTCGATCATGAATGACTCCATAGACCTCGCCGGCGGCTGGGGACGCCTTCGGCCCTGCCGGCATGGCCTGTTCGTCTACAACATCAACGACATGTACATCGGCCAGTCCCTGGACCGGTACGGCGAGTATTCGGAGGAGGAGGTCCGCGTCCTCACCTCACTTCTGCGTCCGGGTGACATCGCGGTGGAGGTGGGGGCCAACATCGGCGCCTTGGTCATTCCCATGGCCAAGGCGGTGGGTCCGGCCGGCGCCGTGGTGGCCTACGAGCCGCAGCGGATGGTCCACCAGATGCTGTGCGGCAACGTCGCGCTGAACGGCCTGAGCAACGTGATTGCCAAGCACGCCGCGGCCAGCGATGCGCCCGGCACGCTCCACGTGCCCGTCCTCGACCCGACTCAACACCTCAACTTCGGCGACGTTGCGCTGGAACGCTGGACGGAAGAAACGGGCATCAAGGTCCCGGCGGAGACCATCGACTCTCTGGGACTGACCAGCTGCCGCCTGATCAAGGCGGATGTCCAGGGCATGGAATCCTCGGTCCTGCGCGGCGCCGCCAAGACCATCGCCGCCCACCGCCCAGCGCTCTATGTCGAGAACGACCAGCGAGACAATTCCCCGGCGCTCATCGGCTTGATCCGGTCAATGGGGTACCGGCTGTGGTGGCACATGCCGCCACTGTTCCAGCAGAACAACTTCGCCGGCAATCCAGACAACATCTTCGGCCGGATCATCAGCCTGAATCTGTTGTGTTTTCCGGCTGAAGCCAATGTCAGGCTCGACGGACGCGAAGTCCTCTCCGACGACGAGTGGCCGATCGACGTCGGCTGACCCCCGGCGACGGATGGTGATCCCACCAATCCGGACGGGTTGCGGTCACACCGGCCGTACCCTGCGTTTCGATGACGGCGGTGGGAGAGGACACAGAGGCCAACGACAGGTTGCAGGCCCCATGGGTCCACCCGGTGCCACGGGCCCGTGGGATTCGGCGGCTGGGACCGCGGTCCCGGCCACACGTGCGGCCGAAGCCCGACTGGCGAATGAAGTCATGCGATTCCAAAGTGGATCGAAATCCGTTAGCGCCCAACTTCATCGCTGCCGTGCGACAGACCGTCGTACGCCGTTGTTCCCGTGGCAGCACCCATGACACCAAGTTTACGCAGTGGTCACCAATGCCCGAACTTCACAGTGGTGCTCGTAGAACTTGGCCATGTTCATCCCCAAACCTCCTTCATGGGTGCTTGGTGATGGGTCGCATACGCGGCGGCGACCAACGTTGTTCTTAGGCAAACGAAATCCAGAAATGGCTTCTTTTGAGCATATGAAACGCCGCCGAGCGGTTGGTGGATGACGCATGGTTGCGTTAAGCTGGCATAGGTTCGCGAAGACGCTTCGGGCGTTGGGTGGCGGGGGAGCTTCGCTCAGCATGCGCACGTCGCGAACCGCTCTTCACACCTCCACCAAACCGAGCGCCATCATGGCGGCCCGGTGATATTGCTCGGGGCTGTACCAGTCGGCCGGGAAATCCTGCGGCGCCCGGCCGTTCTCGTGCGTGACGATGGCCCGTGCCATGCCCATCAGCATCTCCACACCCGACCAGTCCACCGGGACGTCCAGGTTTACACCGAGGCGGCGAGCCACCGTGTTCACATAGGCGTTGGTGTTGTTCTCCACCGGCGGGGTTCAGCGGTTGATCGCCTGCCGGATGGTGACGATGCGCTTGCCCTGTGCGTCAGCCTTCCGGCGGTGGTTCACCAGCACCCGCATCAAAGCAGGCAGGCCGGTGCGGAGCGCCGAAGAAAGGCCGTTATGCCGAAGCCCAACCCTCGCCGCAAACAGACCGACGATTTCCGCCGCGCCCTCGACGCCGTCGAGGCCTTCGGTCGCGATCCAGCAGCTTGTGAGGCTCATGGCCATGTAGCCCACGCGAGGAACGAGAACACCGAACGAGATCAGCAGGAGGCGACGTAAATGGCACGTCCCAAGCGCAAATTCACCTTCGACCCACGCCTCATGACGGCATTCGATGTGGCAACCTATCTGAACCGGTCCGAACAGTGGTTCAGCATGAAGCGCCCGCATCTGGAAGCTGGTGGCCGTGCTGGATCCGTGGCTGGCGTCGCACCGGCTCATGGCGATACGGCCCAGCCGATTCGGCAAGCCGATGACCTCCAACGGCTTTGTCCACTTCATGAGCGATGCGATTCGCGCAGCCGGTCTGCCGGTCGACGTGACCACCCATGACCCGCGCTACACCGCCGCGACCATGCTCCATGAGCTGAAGCTGGAATGGGAGGTGATCGCCTCGATCACCGGGCACCAGACCGTGGCGATGGTCCGGAAGTACACGGCCAAAAAGCGAAACGCTCAGCTTGCGTTTGCTTCGCTCGATGCCGCCCGAGCAGCCATGGGAAAGGGCCGGAAACGGCGGCTGAAGAACGCCGAATGAATGGAATTTGCAAACCGCCGGGGATCGGACCTGCAAACCGGGTCCAATGCGGTGCTCTATCCGACCGCTAACCCGTTGAGAGGAATGGTGATCCGGGTGGGATTCGAACCCACGGCCACATGATTAAAAGTCACGTGCTCTACCGACTGAGCTACCGGATCACTTCGCGTGGCGCCGCCGCGGATGCAGGGGGCCGATGCGGGGCGCACCATAGGGGGGGATAATCCGTCGGTCAACCATGGGGTTGAGCTTGGAGCATAAAAAATGCCCGTCAACCCCATAGCCGGCCCTTGATCCGACGCCACCGTCGGCGGATCGCTCCGCCCGAGTTGCGCAGACGCGTCACTGCTTGAGCGTCTGCACCTGCTTGCCATTGTCCCCGTTGCCGGCTTCCAGGGCGAAGCGCTTGGCCAGATGGGCGGACACGCGCGGGCTGACGAAGCTGCTGATGTCGCCGCCGAGACGCCCGATCTCCTTCACGAAGCGTGACGAGATGAACTGGTGTTTTTCCGAGGCCATCAGGAACATGGTCTCGACCTTCGGGTTCAGGCGCGCGTTCATGCCGGCCATCTGGAATTCGTACTCGAAATCCGAAACGGCGCGCAGGCCGCGGATGATGACGTTGGCGTTCATCTCCACGGCGAACTGCATCAGCAGCGTGTCGAACGCCTGCACCTCGATGCTGGCGCCGTTGTTGAGGGCGGCGAGGTCCTCCCGCACCATGGCGACCCGCTCGTCGGTGGAGAAGAGCGGCCCCTTGCCGGCGTTGCGCGCAACGCCGACGATCAGGTGGTCAACCAGCCGGGAGGCGCGCTGGATGATGTCCAGATGCCCGTTGGTGATCGGGTCGAACGTGCCGGGATAGACACCAATGCGGCGCTTCGCCATGGGAGTACCTTCCGCCCTTTCCTATTCGATGGAGTCCTCGGAGCCGGACTCGGCACCGCCCTCGGCGACACCATTCGCGGCATCGCCATCCGCCACACTGCCATCCACGGCCGTCGTTCCGCCGCCAACGCCATTGCCGTTCCCGTTGTCCTCGTCCTCCGCGATGGAGGCGACGGAAACCACGCGCTCGTCCGCTCCGACACGGAACAGGGTGACGCCCAGCGTCTTGCGGCCGGCGATGCGAACGTCGTGGATCGGCATGCGGATGACCTGACCGCCGTTGGTGACCATCATCACCTGGTGCGTGTCCTCCACCGGGAAGGCCGCGACGATGGATCCGTTGCGCTCACCCATCTCCATGTTCCAGATGCCCTGGCCGCCGCGGCCGGTCACCCGGTATTCATAGGACGAGGTCCGCTTGCCATAGCCACGCTCGGTCACAGTCAGGATGTACTGTTCCTTGCGCTTCAACTCTTCGTAGAGTTCCTGGGTCAGCGTGACGGCTTCCGCCGAGACCTCGTCGGCCTCCGGCGCCGCCTCGCCTTCCATGTCCACGCCTTCCTCGCGCTTCTTCTTCAGATAGGCCGCGCGTTCTTCCGGCGTCGCATCGACGTGGTGCAGCGTGGTCATGGAGATGACCTCGTCGCCATCGGCCAGACGGATGCCGCGCACGCCGGTCGAGGTGCGGCCGGCGAAGACGCGCACGTCGGCCACCTCGAAGCGGATGCACTTGCCGCCGCTGGTCGCCAGCAGGACGTCATCGTCTTCCGAGCAGGTGCGGACGGCGATCAGACGCTCGCCCTCCTCCTCCAGCTTCATGGCGATCAGGCCGTTGGAACGGATGTTGGCGAAGTCCGACAGGCGGTTGCGGCGCACGTTGCCCTTCGACGTGGCGAAGACGACGTGCAGGTCGGCCCACACGGCCTCGTCCTCCGGCAGCGGCAGGACCGTGGTGATGGTCTCGCCGTCGATCAGCGGCAGCAGGTTCACGAAGGCCTTGCCGCGCGCCTGCGGGTTGCCCAGCGGCAGGCGGTAGACCTTCAGCTTGTAGACCATGCCGCGGGACGAGAAGAGCAGCAGCGGCGTGTGCGTGTTGGCGACGAACAGGTCGCTGACCGCGTCCTCCGCCTTCATCGACATGCCCGACCGGCCCTTGCCGCCGCGCTTCTGCGCGCGGTAGGTGGACAGCGGCACGCGCTTCACATAGCCGGACTGGCTGACGGTGACGACCATGTCCTCGCGCTGGATCAGGTCCTCGATGTCGGCCTCGAACTCCAGATCCTGAATCTCGGTGCGGCGCGGGTTGCCGAACCGCTCCTTCATCTCGACCAGCTCTTCGCGCAGGATGCCCAGCAGCTTCGCGCGGTTGGCCAGCGTCTCCAGGTAATCGGCGATCTGGTCGGTGACGTCCTTCA
>JAEZPL010000190.1 GCA_023413605.1 Pseudomonadota bacterium | reverse complement strand
AGGCAGTCCCCCGCCGTGACGGCGGGGGAAGCCGGGGTGGTCTGCATGGTCATCGCGGGAAGCGTTTCCGTGCGGAAAAGCGCTGGATTACGGCAGGGCGTCGAGCGGTAGGGCGTAGACCTTGGCGGTGTCGCCGCCGCGGCCGTCCACAACCTTCCAGGCATCCACGTTGGAATTCACCTCGACGTAGTACTGCAGCTTGGACTGGAGCGACTGCTCCAGCGCCACGCGCTCGTCGGGCGACAGCGCCTCATAGGTGGCGTTGTTCATTTCCATGATGGCGCTGCGGTACGGCAGCTTCTCGATCCACTTCGGCATCAACTCGCTCTGCGCGAGCTTTTGCGCCTTCTCGAAGTCGATCTCCGTGCCGATGGTGGTCTGCGCCATCACGGACTGGAGCGCGGTGAAGAACTGGAGATTCGTCTCCTGCGCCGTCTTCAGGGCGTCGGTGACCTTCTGAAGCGCGCCGATGAGGTCGTTCAACTCGGTCTTGGACACCAGGACGCGGACGTCCAGCGCCTTCTTGCGCGGGTCGATCAGGTCGCGGTCCATCGCCCAGAAGGTCAGGTCGCGGACGGTGTCGCCGCCCAGGTAGTTGATGAGCGCGGCGGCCGCCACCTCGTTCACCGTCTGGGTGAGTTGCTTGACCTCCGGCTTGTCGGCGTCGGCGCCCAGCAGAACCTTGCGGTTCGCCTCCGGATCCCAACCCTCGTCCTTCAGCTCGGCCTCGGCGGCGGGAGCAGCGGCCGTGGCGCCCGTGGCAGAGGCCGAAGCGGCGACCGTTCCCATCACCTCGGGGATGTGGTTCGGGTCGATCTTGCGGCCCTTGTTCGCCGCCGCGACGATCTGGGACAACTGGCCGGAGATGACCTTGACCGCCGTAGCGTAGGACTTGGGATCGTCGGCGTCGAGCGAGGCCAGCGCGGGTTCGCTGGTGCCAGGGTTGTTGGCGAGCGCGGAGAACTGTTCCGACGCCTTGGCATGGTCCTTGGCGTAGCGCGCCGCCTTCAGGTGCACCGAGAAGAAGGAGACGTTGCGCTGGCTGGCCATGTGGCGCAGCTCCGGCGCGGAAAGGCGTGTCGTGCTTTGCTTGTGGCCCGGCTCGTGCGCGGAGGCGTCGCCAACCATGACCATGATGCGCAGCGCGCCGTCGGTCCAGTGCGTCTCGTCCAGCGCGGTCTTGACGCCGGCGTAGCCTTCCTCGGCGTAATCGTCGCTGCTGACCGTGGCGGCACGGACCTGCTTCTCGACGAGTGACACGAAGTCCGTGTCCTTCAGCAGCTGCGGCGTGAAGTTCTTCGAGACGAATTCCAGCTGCGGCGCGACCTTCAGGTCGTCGCGGTAGCCGACGAGGCCGAAGCGCACGGAGTCCTTGAGGGCCGGGTCGGAGGTCACGGACTTGGCCAGTTCCGTGATGGCGGCCTTGGTGCTGTCCACGAAGGGTCCCATGGACCCGGTCAGGTCCATGACGAACACGATGTCGAGCTTGAGGCTCTTGCCGGCCTCGCCGCCGACCAGCGCGTCGGCGGTGCTGGCCTGAACGTATTCCTTGTTGGCGAGCGTGGTCTGGGACTTCTCGTCGGACCGCTTGCCGGGGACGGCGGCAGCGAGTTGCAGGATGCGCGCCTCGTCGTCGAATTTGGTGATCGGCTTGTAGTCGAGTACGGGCAGCACGTAAAAGTTGTCTTCGATGTCCGTGAAGCGCTTCGGCTCGACCGAGACGACCGCGTTCGGGCGTTCGCCCTTCTCGATGGCCTCGTAGGTCTTGCCGGCTTCGGACGCGCGATCTTTGGACAGCGCCAGTTGCTCCAGCGCGGTCTGATTCTCGAACATCAGCACGGGGTGGCGGGCTTCCTTGCCGACGCCGGGGTGGGTGTAGGCGACGACCAAGGCCTGGCGCCATTCCAGAACGTCGCGCGCGGCCATCCAGCCTTCCGGCTTCGTGTCGGTGCCGCCGACCTGATACCAGCCCTTCGGGTTGGCGGGGTCGGAGTAGTCCACGTCCTCGCGGGCGAACACGAACAGGGGGCGGAACGCAGGAACGTTTTCCACCGCGATGTCGGCGGGGGCGGCCGATTTCGCCGTGTAGATGCTGGCGCTGGCGCGCGGCAGTACCCGCAGGGGTAGCAGAGTCTCGGACTCGCGGCAGGGCTTCCCGGCTTCTTTGCACTGTATTTCGTAACGCGTTCCGGCGGCAGCCGGTGCGGCCGAGAGGAAGACGGGAGACAGGGCGGCGAGGAGCGTCCAGCTTGCAACCGAAGATCGCAGGCCGAGAATCGCAGGTCTGGACATCAGCGTTTATCCCTAGCGCAGTAATTAACTTGCACGCGAATAATCGCGGCTTCGATTGAGCGCATGAAAATCAGTTCGTCAGGTGATGAGCAAGCAAATTATGACGATTGTGCGATCTTTTCTCTGCGTTAGCGGAGCAGATAACAATTCCGGAGCTCCAGTCTTCCGATTCGGTGTTGGGTCAAAAATTTAATTATACGTGTGCGCGTTAGGTTACTGGCAAAAAAGCGAACGTCAATGTATTTTTTTGCGCGGCGAAATGGCGCACTTGGCCGCCTTCACAATGGCGGCGATGACTTGATAAAGATGAGCGGGTGTAATTTGCTTCCGCATGTTTCGGGTGTCGGAGATGCTGTCCGGTAGGATGTCAAATACAAGCGCAGAAAAAATCCAATACGACAGCTTGGCATTTCGGTGCTTGGCTGGAGAGGCTCAATGAGTGGTTGAATTCCCGTTGCCGGCCAAGGTATAGCTCGTGCTCTCGTTGGTTGCGCATTTCGTTGCGAGAATGAGCGAAATATGATCAGAGCATTGTTTCTTCTCGTGGTTTTTGCGGCGGCCGGAGCGTTCGGGATTCGGCTTTGGTCATTTGTTCTGCCGGCGCTGCCATACGCGGCGGGGTCGGGCGTGGTGCTGATGGGGTTGTCCCTCTGGCGCGGCCGGGCGCAATTGCGACTCCGGCGAATCCAGATCGCCCAGCAGCGCGAGCGGGAGCGGATCAGCAAGGCGAGCACCCCGCCGGCCGCCGGGACCCCGCCGGCCGGCAAGGGTGGCAACAAGGACGATTCCAAGGACGATTCCAAGGACGAGTCCGACGACATTGTCCTCCACCCCGTTGTCGCCCCGCGCAAGGGTGCGGTGGACGAGGCGTCGGTGGAGGCGTCGCTCAGCAAGCTGCGCAGCCTCATCGGGCTGGGCGCGGTGAAGGAACAGATCGACGATCTGGTGAAGCTCGCCATCATCCAGCAGGAGCGGCGGAGTCGCGGCCTCGACACCGACGCGACGCTCAGCTTCCACATGGTCTTCACCGGCAACCCCGGCACCGGCAAGACCACAGTGGCCCGTCTGGTGGGGGACATCCTCCGCGAACTCGGTTTCCTGGCGAAGGGGCACGTGGTGGAGGTGGACCGGGGCAACCTCGTGGGCCGCTACATCGGCCACACCGCGGTGCAGACCAAGAAGAAGATCCAGGAGGCCATGGGCGGCGTGCTCTTCATCGACGAGGCTTACACCCTGTCCAAGGGTGGAGAGCGCGACTTCGGGCAGGAGGCGATCGACACGCTGCTGAAGGCCATGGAGGATTTTCGCGAGGGTTTCGTCGTCATCGTCGCCGGTTACGGCAACGAGATGAAGACCTTCATCGAATCGAACCCCGGCCTGGAGAGCCGCTTCAACACCTACATCCATTTCGAGGACTACTCGCCGGACGAACTCACGGCGATCTTCGCCAACACGGCCGCCCAGCAGAACTACATGCTGGCGCGCGGCGTGGATAAGAAGCTGAAGGACACCTTCGAGCGGCTGATCGCCGAGGCCGACGGCAAATTCGCCAACGGCCGCGAGGCCCGCCGCCTGTGGGAGAAGACGGTGCAAAACCAAGCCCGCCGCCTGCACGGCATGAGCCGGCGCGGTGACAGTGCGCTGGTCACCATCATCGACGAAGACATTCCGGACAGCGTGAAGGGAGGGAAGCGGTGATCACCTTCATGGACATCCTGCGGTACACGATCCGGAGGGCCTCGTTCCAGATGCTGCTGGGACTGACCCTGATGGCCTGCGCCGGGCTCGGATGGCAGGCCCTGCGGCCGGGCGCCCACCCCTGCGCGGAGCTTCCCGCTTCCATGCAGCTGATCTGCGATCCCGCCGCCCTCGACAAGGTCGGCAAGGATCTGACGGCGGGGCTGGAGGCGACACGGGACTCCATGACCAAGGAGGGGCTGGCGCGGCGGGTGGAGGATCTGAAGGCGCTCGCCAACACGGTCACCTACGATGCCTCCAAGGCGGCGCGTCCGTGGGTCACCATCGAGACCACGCGCCGCTCGCCCATCGTCGCCTCCACCGAGCGCGCGAACAACGCGACGCTCGCTTGGCTCGACCAAGGCGCCTCGTTGCGCGCCGAGATCAAGGACGCTTTGTGGTTGAAGGTGGAGCATCAGGGGGTGAGCGGGTTCGTGCCGCGCAGCTTCGTGCGGATCACCGCCATGGACGGCTACCAGCGCTGCCGCACGACCTGGGACAGCAGCGCCTCGTCTTCGCGTTTCGAGTGCCAGGATGCCGCCGGGTTATGGGTGACGGTGAAGCTCGATTGACGGGGGAAATGCCGATTTGATCTTGCCTCAGTTCGGTGGACATCTCGGCTGAGCTCCGAGTGGAGCGGGAAGGTGTCTGATGACGAAGACGAGGCGGTCGTTCACGGATGAGTTCAAGCGTGAGGCCGTTGCCCTGCTGGAAGGGAGCGGCCGCACCCCCTTCGAGACGCGCGAACAGGCCCGCCGAGAGGTATTCCCCGACATCGAGACCGACTGCAATCGACAGCGCGCACACTCGGCCATCGGCTACAGAACGCCCGAGCAAGCCGAGCTACAATCCGCGTGAACCCGTGTCCACCAAGCCGGGGCAAGATCATGATGCGGGCGCGCATCGCCGCTTCACGGGGCGAGTGGTGCCCAGCGACAGCACGATCTCCGAGCGGCCGAAAGATTCCCTTAATGCCGTCGGCACGCGCCGACGGAAGTGGAACGTCGTGCCCCTGAGCCTCACGTTTGCTGCCACGCCCAACCCCGAGCTTGGAGGGATGTGGACCAGCGTTGTGGGCCAAGTGCCCGCATCGTCTGGCCGGGCAGCGCATTGTCGTTGATTTTCGAGAGTTGGTTGGGGGACTAGGATTCGAACCTAGGCTGGCGGAGTCAGAGTCCGCTGTCCTACCGCTAGACGATCCCCCAAGACCGTCGGCCGGGGCGGCGAAGTGCCGCGTCCCGTCGTGGGTCGCCCTTTTAGCAAAGGGGACCATGCTTGTATAGAGATTTTTTGCAGTTCGGGCTTTGGGACGGCGTAACCTCGCCATTCGTGGGGTTTCGCGCCGCGATGAAACCGGGTTAATATGCGTCTCTT
>JAEZPL010000089.1 GCA_023413605.1 Pseudomonadota bacterium | reverse complement strand
CCTGCTCGTCCATGATCCGGCCTTCTGGCAGGTGCCGTTGAACGAGTGTGTGCTGCCGATCGCGGAAAAGGTTCTCGACCGCGAACTGCTGCTGTCGTCGCTGTCCGCGATCACGCTGGCCCCCGGCCAGGAAGCGCAGCCGATCCACGAGGACACGCAGCAGATCCCGCTGCCGCGTCCGCACGCGCCGATCGCCATCAACGCCCTCTGGGCGCTCACCGATTTCACGGAGGAGAACGGGGCCACCCGCATCATTCCGGGCAGCCACCGCTATGACTCGCCTCCGGCCTACGGCGGCACCTACGACACCGTCGCGGCGGAAATGCCGGCCGGCAGCGTCATGATCTTCGACAGCCAGCTGTGGCACGCGGGCGGCAGCAACCGGACCGACCAGCGCCGCTTCTCGATGTCCTGCTATTACTGTGCGGGCTGGCTGCGGCAGCAGGAAAACCTGCAGCTCGGCATCCCGCAAGAGGTCGCCGCGACCTTCCCGCAGCGCCTTCAGGAGCTGTGCGGCTATTCGGTCTACAAGGGCCAGTATGGCCACATCGACAACCAGGACCCGATCACCCTGCTGGGGCGCACGCCGTCCCGCGGCATGGTCTGGGAAGCGTCCGACCGCAAGAAGGCCAAGCGCCCGGCATGACCGCCAGCGCCATGCTTCATCCCGGCGGCCTCCCTGACGGACTTGACCGGCTTCCGCGGATTCCCGCGTCCGTCGTCCATATGCTGGCCGAGGCGGCGGAATCCCATCCTAGCCATCCCGCCGTCACCTTCGGCGGCACGACGCTGGACTACGCGCGCTATCTCCGGGCGGTTGCCGGACTGGCCACGCGCTTGCGCGACCGGGTGGGGGAGGGTGGCCGGATCGCCCTGGTCATGGCGAACTCGCTCGACATGGCCGTGGCGACCTTCGCCGCCCACGCCGCGGGGGCACAGGTCGTCCCGTTGAATCCCAACTACACCGACCGCGAGGTCGGCTTCATGCTGGCGGATGCCGGGCCCGACCTCGTCATCCACGACCGCAACACCG
The DNA here is from genome assembly GCA_023413605.1 of Pseudomonadota bacterium. Taxonomy (GTDB): domain Bacteria; phylum Pseudomonadota; class Alphaproteobacteria; order Azospirillales; family Azospirillaceae; genus Azospirillum. Next base: position 12,850 of record JAEZPL010000089.1, on the reverse strand, counting down.
CCGCCGACATCGCGGGGCTGTGCGACCGCCTGGGTGTGAAGACCGTGCTGGACGCCGGAGCCTCGGGCACCGCGCTGGCGCTGGAGCACGCCGACGGCCCGGACCGGATGCCTTGGACTCTGCCGGTCCACGAGCAGCTGGCGACGCTTCAGTACACGGGCGGCACCACCGGACGGCCCAAGGGGGCGAACCTCACCCACCGGCAACTCGCCGTGAATCTGGCACAGCGCGAGGCGCTCCTGCCGACCGGGCGGGGCGGGGAGGTGATGCTGTGCTCCATGCCGCTGTTCCATGTGTCGGCGGTGGCCATGTGCCTGCACCTGTCCTGCTACGCCGCCTCGCACATCGTCATTCTGCCGCGCTACAGGCCTGACTGGGTGCTGGACGCCATCGGGCGCCACCGGGCGACGCTGATGTCGGCCGGCCCGACCATCTTCCGGAGCCTTCTGTCGCACGAGGCGCTGGCGTCCAGCGACCTGAAAAGCCTGCGCTGGTGCTATTCCGGCTCCGCCCCGCTGCCGGAGGCGACGCTGCACCAATGGACGACGGCAACGGGCGGCACCATCCTGGAAGGCTACGGCATGACCGAAGCCGGCCCGGTGCTCACCTACAACCCCGTCCATGGGGTGCGGAAGCCCGGCTCCGTCGGGCTGGCCGTGCCGGGCAGCGTTTTGCAGATCGTCGACATGGACGACGGCGACCGGGTGCTGGGCCCCGGCGAGAAAGGCGAGATCCGCGTGCGCGGGCCGCACACCATGGCCGGCTACCGCAACCTTCCGGAAGCCACCGCCGCCACCCTGCGGGACGGCTGGGTCTACACCGGCGACGTCGGGCATCTGGACGAGGACGGCTACCTGTTCATCACGGACCGCAAAAAGGACACGATCAACGTCGGCGGCTTCAAGGTCTATCCGCGCGAAGTGGACGAGGTCCTTCTGGAGCATCCGGCGGTGGCCGACGCGGCAGCCTTCGGGGTGCCGGACGCCTATTACGGGCAGATCGTCCACGCGTGCGTCGTGCCGAAGCCGGGGACGTCGATCAGCGAGGACGATCTGGTCGCCCACTGCCGCCGGGCGCTCGTCCGCTACAAGGTTCCGCACCGCATCCAATTGACCGACAGCCTGCCGAAAACCGCCGTGGGCAAGCTTGCCCGCGGCAGGCTCGCCCAGGCATTCGATCCGCCGGACACCCGTTCGTGAGTTCGGGTGCAATCAAGCAACAAAGGGGGGAACCGTGAGCAACAATCGTTCCTGGATAGTTAGCGCAGCGTTGATGGCCATCGCCGTATCCATGCCGGGTGCCGCGCTGGCCGCGGACCCTGTCAAGGTCGGCTACCTGATTCCGTTGTCCGGAAGCGCGGCGGCGTCGATCGGGCAGGAGATGAGCCGGGCCACGCATCTGGCCGTGAAGCACATCAACGAAGCGGGCGGCATCAAGTCGATGGGCGGCGCGCAGCTTCAGCTCGTCGAGGTGGACACGCGCGGCGACCCCAAGGTCGGCATCACCGAGGCGGAGCGCCTGATCACGGTCGAGAAGGTCCCGGTGCTCATCGGCTCCTTCCAGAGCAACGTGACCTTCCCCGCGACCGCCGTCGCCGAGAAGTACCAGGTGCCGTGGATCGTCGATCTGGCGGCCAAGGCGGACATCATGGAGCGCGGCTTCAAGTACGTGTTCCGTCCGACCCAGATCCCGGCCTCCGGCAACGCCGAGAGCGTCGTCGATTTCGTCGCCTGGGCCGGCGAGAAGACGGGCAAGAAGCCCAAGACCGCCGCCATCGTGTTCGAGAACACCGACTGGGGCCAGGATCTGGCCCGGACGATGCGCACCCGCTTCAAGGAGAAGGGCATCGACATCGTGTTCGATGAATCCTATCCGCCGAACGCCCCGAACCTGCGCCCCCTGATCGTCAAGCTGAAGGGCGCGAAGGCGGACGTCATCTCCGTCACCTCCTACACCGGCGACGCCATCCAACTGCAGAAGCTGATCGCGCAGATGCAGGTCAACGCCATGGCTGTGGTCGGCAGCGCCGCGGGGCACGTGGACCGGTCCTTCATCCCGACGGTCGGCGTCAAGGGCACGGACTACACCTTCACGACCGCCGGTTGGGCCGGCTACGAGTCCGCAATCACCACGCCCTTCGCCAAGCGATTCTGGGACGACTACGTCGCCGACACGAAGAACGAGCCGACGGAGCTGAGCACCTCCGCCTACGCCGTCGCGTGGATCCTGAAGGATGCGCTGGAACGCGCCGGCAAGGCCGAGCCCGCCGCCATCCGCGACGCGCTCGCCAAGACCCAGCTGAAGGACACCGACCTCACCAAGCTCGTCGGCTACGACATCAGCTTCGACGAGAAGAACCAGAACAACGCCAAGCGCTACGTCGTGCAGCAGATGGTCGACGGCAAGTACTTCACCGTGTGGCCGGAGAACCTCGCGGCCAAGGAGCCGACGATGACGTGGCCGGTTCCGGCCTGGGGCGAGCGCAAGTGACCCCCGTCCTGCTTCAGGGAGTCGGCCGCCGATGAGCAGCACCATCGTTCAGGCACTGCTCAACGGGATCGCGAGCGGGGCCGTGTACGGCCTCATCGCCCTCGGCTTGAGCCTGCAGTTCGGCGTGATGAAGATCATCAACTTCGCGCACGGCTCCTTCATGATGATCGCCATGTATCTGGCGCTCTGGGGGTGCCTGCATCTGGGTATGCATCCGCTGGCGGTCATTCCGCTGGTGGCGGCGGCGCTGTATGTCGTCGGCTTCGGCACGCAGCGCTGGCTGATCGAGCCGATCTACCGCAAGGAAGCGACGCGCGAGCCCATGGGCGTGCTGATCTTCACCACCGGCCTGTGGATCTTCCTCGACAACCTGTTCCTCGCCATCGCCGGTCCGGACTACCAGACCCCGCCCGGCGAATGGACCAACGAGGTGTGGATGACGGGGGACCTGTTCTTCGCCTATCCGCAGATCGCCGGCTTCGTCGTTGCCTGCCTCGTCACGCTTCTGCTCGTGATGTTCCTGCGCGGCACGCGCATCGGCCGCATGATCCGCGCGACCGGGCAGGACCGCGAGGCGGCGAGCACGCTCGGCATCGACAGCAGCGCCGTCTACCAGACCTCCTTCGCGATCGGCCTCGCCGTCCTGGGCGTGGCGGGCGCGCTTCTGCTGGCGCTGGTTCCGGTCGATCCCTTCATCGGCGACCTCTACGGCGTCCGCGCCTTCGTCATCGTGGTGCTGGGCGGCATCGGGTCCATCGGCGGCGCCTTCTGGGGCGGCATCCTGATCGGGATCGTCGAATCCATGGGATCGCAGTTCCTACCCATCACCTATGCGGAAGCTCTGATCTTCGCGATCTTCCTGGGCGTCCTCTATTTCCGGCCGGCCGGCCTGTTCGGGCTGGAGGAGTCATGATGCAGTCCCACAACATCCTGACCGCGCTGGGCGCCGTCGCACTGCTCACCGCGGTGCCCCTGGTCTTCGACAACCCTTACACGTTGTCGGTCATCATCCTGACGATCTTCTACGCCTACCTCGCGCTGTCCTGGAACATCATCGGCGGCATCGCCGGCCAGCTGTCCCTGGGCCACGCGGCCTATTTCGGGATCGGCGCCTACACCTCCACCACGCTGTTCCTCTCCTTTGGGCTCAGCCCGTGGATCGGCATGCTGGCGGGGGCGGCGCTGTCGGCCGTGATGGCGGTGGTGATCGGCCTGCCGTGCTTCCGGCTGCGCGGCGCCTACTTCGCGCTGGCGACGCTGGCGGCGACCGTCATCCTGAAGGTGATCGTCGAGAACTCCCACGAGCTGCTGGGCGGCCCGCGCGGGCTGGAGGTCCGGCTGCTGCACGACGCGCCGCTGTACTTCCAGCACACCCGCAAGGAGTTCTACTACGCGATCGTCGTGGTGATGGCGGCTGTGGCTCTCTACGCCAACTTCGCCATCCTGCGGTCGCGGTTCGGCTATTACCTGACGGCCATCCGCAACGACCAGGACGCGGCCCTGGCGCTGGGCGTGGATTCGCGCCGCTGCAAGCTGACCGCCGCGGTGCTGAGCGCCGTCCTGACCTCCATCGGCGGCACCTTCTACGCGCAGTACGTCCTGTTCATCAGCCCGGAAAAGGTGTTCGGCGCGAACCTCAGCGTGCAGATCGCCGTGGTGTGCATCATCGGCGGGCGGGGCACGCTGTGGGGGCCGGTGCTGGGCGCCGCACTGCTGCTGCCGGCCGAGGAGGTCGCGCGGGCCGTCACCGGCGGCGCGCCGGGCGCCGCCATGATGCTGTACGGGCTTCTGCTCATGGTCGTCATGCGCTTCGAGCCGAACGGCCTGGTCGCCATTCTCAAGCGGATCGCGAGCCGCCGGACGGCCGCCCGTGCGCGCGTGGGGGTCGCATGAGTCTCCTGGAATACAAGCAGATCGCCAAGCATTTCGGCGGCGTCAGGGCCATCGAGGACGTGTCCTTCTCCGTCGAGGACGGCGAGATCGTCGGGCTGATCGGGCCGAACGGCGCCGGAAAGACGACGCTGTTCTCCATGGCGTCCGGCTTCCTGAAGCCGACGCGGGGCGAGATCCGGTTCCGCGACCGCCGCATCGACGGCAGCAATCCGCCGGCGGTCTGCCGCATGGGGCTGGCGCGCACCTTCCAGATCGTGCGCCCCTTCGGCGACATGAGCGTGCTCGACAACGTCATGGTCGGTGCCTTCCTGCACCATCCGGACCGGGCCGCCGCGCAGCGGGCCGCCCTGGTGGTGCTGGAGCGGGTCGGCATGGCCGACCGGCACGACCAGTCCGCGCGGACGCTGACGCTCGCCGGCCGCAAGCGGCTGGAGGTCGCCAAGGCGCTCGCCACCCAGCCGAAGCTTCTGCTGCTGGACGAGGTGATGGCGGGGCTGACGCCCGTGGAAACCGCCGGGATGATGGACCTCATCCGCTCCATCCGCAGCGACGGCGTCACGGTCCTGCTGGTCGAGCACAACATCCAGGCGACCATGCAGCTGTCCGACCGCATCGTCGTGATCCACCACGGGCGCAAGATCTGCGACGCGACGCCCGCCGTGGTGGCGGCCGACCCGGAGGTGATCGCCGCCTATCTGGGCGAGGAAGAGGACTGACGCCATGCTCGAAGTGAACGACGTCAGCGCCGGCTATGGCGACGTGAAGGTCCTGCACCGCGTGTCGCTGTCCGTGCAGGCGGGCGAGATCGTCAGCATCGTCGGCGCCAACGGCGCCGGCAAGACGACGCTGATCCGTACCCTGATGGGCACGCTGCCCACCACGGGCGGCGAGATCCGCTTCATGGGGGAGCGGCTGAACGGCCGTCCCGCCCACGCCGTGGCCCGCATGGGGCTGGCCCAGGTGATGGAGGGCCGCCGCCTGTTCCCGCACATGACGGTGGAGGAGAACCTCCTCGTCGGCGGCGACATCCTGCGCGACCCGGCGCAGACCCGGCAGAACCTGGAATGGGTCTACGCCATGTTCCCCCGCCTGAAGGAGCGGCGCCGGCAGTTCGCCCGCTCCTTCAGCGGCGGCGAGCAGCAGATGGTGGCGATCAGCCGCGCGCTGATGACCTCGCCGAAGCTGCTTCTCCTCGACGAGCCGTCGATCGGTCTGGCGCCCGTCGTGGTGAAGGACATCTTCTCGCGCTTTCCGGACATCAACGCCCGCGGCGTGACGATCCTTCTGGTCGAACAGGACGTGCGCCGGTCGCTGCGCATGTCGGCGCGCGGCTACGTGATCGAACAGGGGCAGGTCGTGCTGCACGGCTCCAGCGCGGAGCTGCTGGCGAACGACGACCTCAAGAAGGCCTACCTCGGCCACTGAGTCCCCATACAGCCGAACCCAAGACAACCAGCCCAAAGAAGAAACCCGGAGGAAAAAGCATGTCGACCGCATTGGCCGAAATCGATCTCGACGCCCTCAAGACGAAGCTGGAAGAGGACGGCTACGCCGTCATCGAGAATGTGCTGACGCCCGAGGAACTGGCGCGCTATCGCGGCATTGTCGACGACCTGATGGCGCAGGAGCGGGAAAACCCGTTCCACCCCACGGACGGCATCGAAAGCCCTGACGACGCGGAGATCGCCGACTACTACCGCAAGCACTACACGGTCAGCGAGGCCGAGGTGGAGCGTCTGGTCGCCCGCGTGCGCCACGACCGCATCCGCGAGTGCGGCAGCGACTGGCCGGTGCCCTATTCCAAAGTGCCGAAATCCTTCATCCACCTGCCGACCATGTTCGACCAGGACCGCTCGCAGCGCGTCTGGCAGCTCGTCAACAAGGCGCCGGCGATGGCCAGCCTGATCGAGCACCCGGTGGTCCTGTCGATGGTCCGGCATATCCTGGGCGAAGACTGCAACCTGCACGATTTCCAGGGCACCAGCATCGGGCCGAAGACCGGCGGCGGCGCCTGGCACGTCGACGCGCCGCTGGGCCAGTTGCCGGAGCCGCTGCCGGAATTCCCGCTGACCATCCAGAACGTGTGGCTGTTGGACGATTTCACCGAGCACAACGGGGCGACCCGCGTCCTTCCGCGCAGCCACAAGCTGCGCAAGGTGGCGCCGTGGTCGCACGATCCGCTGCCGGACGAGGTGGTGCTGACCGCGCCGGCCGGGTCGGTGGCGATCTGGCTGTCCAACACCTGGCACCGGTCGGGCCCCAACTCCACGGACAAGCCGCGCCGCGCCATTCTGTGCAACTACAACCGGTCCTGGATGCGCGGCTTCACCGACTTCACCGCGACGATGGACCCGGAAACGGCCAAGTCGCTGTCCCCGACCGCCCGTTACCTGCTGGGCTACGGCGCCCGCGCGCCGGAACGGCGCTGATCGCTGGAGCCGGTCCGGCGCAGATTGCATGCGCCGGACCGGCTCTGATTGCCTCGACAGTTCCCAACAGCCGCAACCAACCAGGAGATGCCGAATGACGACCCTGCCGGTGGAACGCGCCGTTCCCACAGGCGTGGTGCACGGCGTGTGCGCGCCCGGTTTTGAACCGGTCCTCGATGCGTTCGTGGAGAATTTCACCCGGCGGGGAGAAGTCGGCGCATCGCTGTGCGCCAGGATCGGGGGCGAAACCGTCCTCGATCTCTGGGGCGGCCTTGCCGACCCCGAAACGGGTAGGCCGTGGGCGGAGGACACGGTGTCCATCGTGTTCTCCAACACCAAGGCCGCCACCGCCCTGTGCGCCCACATGCTCGCCGAGGACGGGACACTCGACCTCGACGCGCCGGTGGTGCGCTACTGGCCGGAATACGGGCAGGGCGGCAAGCAGGGCACCACGGTGCGGATGCTGCTCGACCACACCGCCGGCGTGCCGGCCCTGCGCGCGCCGCTGGACGACGGGGCCGCGTTCGACTGGACGGTGATGGTCGACCGCCTCGCGGCAGAGGAGCCGTTCTGGGAGCCGGGCACGCGCACCGGCTATCACGGCCTGACCTTCGGCTGGCTGGTGGGCGAGGTCGTGCGCCGCGTCTCCGGCAAGAGCCTGGGAACCTTCTTCCAGGATGCGGTCGCGTCGCCGCTGGGCATCGATTACTGGATCGGGCTGCCGGAGGCGGAAGAGGGGCGCGTGGCGCCGATCATTCCGTACCGCCCCGCCGCGGGCGATCCGGCCAACCGCTTCGAACAGGCGGTGGCGAACGAACCGGAATCGGTGTCCGCCCTCTATTTCCGCAACACGGGCGGGTGGCGGCCGAAAGGCTTCAACAGCCGTGCCGGCCGTGCGGCGGAAATCGGCGCGGCGAACGGAGTCACGAACGCGCGGGGGCTGGCCGGCTTCTACGACCCGCTGGCGATGGACGGGAACGGCGGCGGCCATTGGCTGGTCAAGCCGCAGACCGTCCAGGCCATGTCGGCCGTGTCCTCGGCCACGCACGACGACATGACCCTGCGCATCCCCACGCGGTTCGCCGCCGGATTCATGCGGTCGATGGACAACCGCGCGCGCGGCCTCGACAGCGCCGTCCTGTCCCCGGCGGCGTTCGGTCATGTCGGCGCCGGCGGTTCCATCGGCTTCGCCGATCCGGCCTGCGCGTTGAGCTTCGGCTACACGATGAACCGGATGGGCGGCGGGTTGCTGTTGAACGAACGGGGGCAGAGCCTGATCGACGCGATGCTCGCCTGCGTGGGAAGCTGACGCCGCCTATCGGGCGGGGTGAACCGAGCCTTTGTTGATGATGGGTTCGTGTCTGTGCCGGCGCACGGGGCGAAGCCAGCGCTTCGTTGCCGAGCAGCCGGCACCGGCATCCTGCGGCTGGTGTCCCAGGCCTGGGCTCCACCGGAGCAGGCCGCACCGGTTGAAAGGGGCGGTGGAAGGGTGTATGCGGCGCACGATGGGGAGGCCCGTCGCGCGCCGTTGCTGAAGGCGCGGGACAGGGCTTCCAGGCCTTTCCCGAGGACGGCATGCGTTTCATCCCCCGACCGAACCGCCCCCGACCGATCCGTCTGGCGATGGCTGGCGCGCTCGTCGTGCTGTGGGGCGGGCTGGCGATGGGGAGTGCCGCCGCGGCCGAGCTTCCCATCCGGGTCGGCGTGCTGGCCTACCGGGGCGGCGACCACGCGAACGCGGTGTGGGAGCCGACCATCCGCTACCTCGCCGAGCGGTTTCCGGAACGCGGGGCGGTCATGGTGCCCCTCGATCTGCCGGGCATGGACGCCGCCGTGCGCGCCCGCACCCTCGACTTCGTGCTGACCAACACCGGCAACTATGTGGAGATCGAGGCGCGCTACGGCGTCACCCGCATCGCCACGTTGCAATCGTCCCGTTCGGGAGCCTCGGGCGGGTCGATCGGATCGACCGTCATCGTCCGGGCCGACCGTGCGGACCTTCGCGACCTTCGCGATCTCAAGGGACGGACGGTGATGGCCATCGACCCGGACGCCTTCGGCGGCTTCCAGGTCGCGTGGGGCGAATTGCTCAAGGCCGGCGTCGATCCCTTTCGCGACCTGAAGGAACTCCGCTTCTCCGGCTTTCCCGCGGATCGCGTCGCCTTCGCGGTCCGCGACGGCGAAAGCGATGTCGGCGTGCTGCGGGCCTGCCTGCTTGAGGAACTGGCCGCCGAAGGCCGGGTGGACTTCCGCCAGTTTCGGGTGCTGGCGCCGAAGACCGCGCCGGGCTTCGACTGCGCCCTGTCCACCGACCTGTACCCGGACTGGCCCCTGGCGCGGCTGGCGTCGACGCCCGAGGATCTGGCGAAGGCGGTGGTCGTCGCCCTGTTCCAGATGCCCGGCGACCACCCGGCGGCCAGGGCCGGAGGGTACGAGGGCTGGACGGTCCCGCTCGACTACCAGCCGGTCCACGCGCTGTTCTGGTCGCTGCGCATCGGGCCTTACCGCTCCCTGCGCGAGGTTTCGCTCATCGACATCGCCCGCGAGCACTGGGAGTGGCTCGCCGTGGGCGCGCTGGCGCTGTTGTGGTGGGCGATCCATTCGCTGCGGGTCGAGCATCTGATCAAGGTGCGCACGGCGGAACTGCGCGCCGCCAACCGCGACCTCCTGCATGAGATGGCCGAACGCCGCCGGGCCGAGGAGACCGCGCGCGAGCGGCAGAAGGAGATGGACCATGTCGCCCGCCTTTCGATTCTGGGCGAGATGGCCAGCAATCTGGCGCACGAACTCAACCAGCCGCTCGGCGCCATCGCCAACTATGCGCGCGGCTGCACCCGGCGGCTGGAGGCGGGGACGGTGGAGGCGCCCCAGCTGGCGGAGGTCACGCGGGCCATCGCGGAGCAGGCGGAGCGGGCCGGACAGATCATTTCGCGGATCCGGAACTTCGTGCGCAAGCGGGCGTCCCAGGTGGAGCCCATGGACGTCAACGAGGCCGTCCATGCCGCCGTCGCCCTGTGCGAGGGGCAGGCGCGCAACGGAAATGTTCCGATCACCCTGATCCTGGCCGACGACCTTCCCCCCGTGCTGGCGGATCGCGTCCAGATCGAGCAGGTGGTTCTGAATCTGGTCAAGAACGCCCTGGATGCGACGATCGGCACGGCCCCCGGCGCGGCGGGGGATAATCATCGCCCGGTGACCGTCCGCACCGGACGGGATGGGGAAGGGCGGGTCGACGTCGCGGTGGCCGACCGCGGCCATGGGCTGTCCGCGGAGGCGCGGGCGCAGCTGTTCGACCCCTTCTTCACCACCAAGCCCGGTGGCATGGGATTGGGCCTGTCGATCTGCCGGACCATCGTGGAAGCCCACGGCGGCCACCTGTGGGCGACGGACAATCCCGGCGGCGGCGCCGTGATGCGCTTCGTTCTGCCCGTGGTGAGCAAGGAGCAGCCCGTCGTGAAGGAGGAACAACGCCATGGCCGCTGAAACCGACCAGCAGCCCCTGATCGCCCGCACCGTCTATGTCGTCGACGACGACCCGGCGATGCGGCATTCGCTGGCGTGGCTGATCGGCGCGCTGGGCGTTCCGGTGGAGGCCTTCGCGTCGGCGGAGGAGTTCCTGCGCGCCGTCCGCCCGGACCATCCCGGCTGTCTGGTCACCGACGTGCGCATGCCGGGCATGAGCGGGCTGGAGTTGCAGGATACCCTCGCCCGGTCGGGGTCGGTGCTGGCCGTCGTCGTCATCACCGGCCACGCCGACGTGCCGATGGCGGGCCGCGCCTTTCGCGCGGGGGCCGTGGACTTCATCGAAAAGCCCTTCAACGACCAGCTTCTGCTCGACCGCGTTCACGAGGCGCTGGAGAAGTCCGTCCGGGCCTGGGGGGAGCAGACCCGCAAGGCCCATGTCCGGTCGCTCCTGGCGAGGCTGACCCCGCGGGAACGGCAGGTCGCCGATCTGGTCGTGGCGGGGAAGCCGAACAAGGTCATCGCCGCCGAGATCAACCTGAGCATGAAGACGGTCGAGGTCCACCGCCACAACGTCATGGAAAAGCTGGAGGTCGGCTCCGTGTCCGACCTGACGCGGCTTCTGCTTGAGGCCGAGTGATCCTTTGACGAGGTGCCATGGGGCGATCCCCGCCTCGGCTTCCGTGCCGCCACCGTTGTGCATCATTGTGCGGATTGTGCGACGGGCCTGCCCTGCACAATGCGTCGAAAGGCCGGATTTGCGTGCTGGAACAGCGCATTGTGGTGATGTGCCGGTGTTCGGCCGTTGTGCATCCGCGGCAACAGCCCCCGGTGTCAACGCCCCGCTGTTAACCAATGCAACATCGTGCAACGCACGATGGGGATGTGTTGCACGGGAGGCGGCAGTGGAGAAGGGGGGAGTGATGAAGGCGCACTGCGGGCGTTGACGGGAAGGATGGTAGGGAAAGGCCGGGAACAAAGCAAGATCATCGTGCCATGCCGCCCACGCCGTCCCGGCCTTTCGATGGTTCGGCAGCGTCAGGGATTGGTCGTCAACACCATGCGGAAGCGGGCCTTCCCGCTCATCATGCGTTCGTAGGCCTCGGCGGCGCGGTCGAGCGGCACCGTCTCGATCATCGGATGGACGCCGGTCAGCGCGCTGAAGGACATGGTGTCCTGCGAATCCATCGCCGTTCCGGAGGGCCAGCCCTGGATCGAGCGCCGCGCGGAGATGAGCTGCAACGGGGTGACCTCGATCGGGTCTGTGGCCGCTCCGACGATCAGAAGCTTCCCGTCCACGCCCAGCCCGTCGATCACGGCGGCCATGGCCTTGGCGCTGGTGGCGGTGGCGAGGACCACGCGGGCGCCGCCCAGCTTGGCCAGTTCCTCCGCCACGTTCTGCGCCTCGCTGTCGATGTAGCGATGCGCGCCAAGCTGCCGGGCCAGCGGCTCCTTGTCCGTTCCACGCGCGATGGCGACGGTGTGGAATCCCATCTTCACGGCGAACTGCACGCCCAAATGCCCAAGGCCGCCGATGCCCAGAACGGCCACCAGATCGCCGGGGCGGGCGCCGCTGTGCCGCAGCGCGTTGAAGGTGGTGATGCCGGCGCACAGCAGCGGGGCCGCTTCCTCCGACGACAGATCGTCCGGCACCAGGGCCAGCGCCTCGGACGGCGCCACCATATAGTCGGCGTAGCCGCCGTCGTAATTGACGCCGGGGGTCTGGGCGAAGCGGCAACTGATGAAGTCGCCGCGCCGGCAACGATCGCAGTGGCCGCAATGGCCGCCGTGCCAGCCGACGCCGACGCGCTGACCCGCCGTCCAGGTCTGCACTCCAGCGCCCACCGCATCGATGATCCCGACGACCTCGTGCCCCGGCACGCGCGGGTACTGGATGCCGGGGAAGATGCCCTCCACCGTGAAGGCGTCGCTGTGGCAGATGCCGCAGGCCTGGACCTTGATGCGGACCCGACCGGGACCGGGTTCGGGAATGTCACGCTCGACCAGTTCGAGCGTCCCTTTGGGTTTGGAAACCTGCACCGAGCGCATCTTGGCCATGACCGATCCTTCGGTTGTCTGGAACCCGCCGCCCGAATGGGGCACAGCGCAGCGGGTTTCATAAGGCGGCTGCCGGGAACGTCCTCCATCAACCGTTTTCCCCCCGCCCTTGTCGCGCGCCGGGGAACGCCGAAAATGCGCCGTCCTGCTCGCATTTTTCTTGCCGCCTGCGGCTTTTGCCCGATCCGCGCCGTTACCCATGGCACCCTTGGTTCGAAGCGCCCGGCTGGGAGTGAATGGACGCCGGGCTGTTAAGGACCAACCGACCCTGGATCCATTGCCGCACAAGGCCATGCCCGATTCCGCTTCCTTGATGCCTTTCGACTGCACCGCTTTCGACGCGCCCCTTTGGCCGGGGCGGCCCGTGACCCGCGCCGCGCCGGCCGAAGGCGCGCTGGCGATCCAGCTTGCCCGATGCGCCGCGCGTTCACCGGCGCCGCCGCTGGTCGTGACCCGCAGCGACAGCCGTGCCGTCCGTCTCGCCCAGGCGATCCGGGACGCGGCGCCGGGCCTTGAGG